>WRNL01000001.1 GCA_009776625.1 Methanomassiliicoccaceae archaeon
CGGGGGGCGGCCCCTCCTGGACGGCCATCGGGTAGAACAGGCGCACCGCCATGCGGCGCAGGTACTCGGACAGCGGCGTGCGCCCCCCCTCGGCGTCTGGAGGGGGCAGGGCGACCGTGCGGCCGTCGGCGACCGCCCCCGGCGCGGCCGAGAAGAGCGTGGCCATGCTTAGGAACTGCAGGAACAGCTCCATGTTGTCGAACACGCTGCACCCGGCCGCCTCTATGAACGCGTCCTCGATTATGTTGTCTATCAGCGAGAGCGCCATCGTACGGGACTTGGTCGAGGCGCGGGGGTCCGTCAGCACGCGGCGGGGGAAGTCCGAATACAGGATATGGAGGCTCTCGTGGATGTTCTGCCCCCGCGTCACCATGCGCAGCGCATGCCACTGGTCGGAGGAGAGGTGGCGCCCGATCAGGAGGTAGTCCTCTGCCTTCTCGAGCGCAGGCCTGTCCTCGAACAGGCCGCCCATTGCGGGGTCCACCACGATGTTCCGCCCGTCCGTGAACGCCTCGCCCTCGTTGACGAAGAAGAGCCGCACCCCCTCATCCTCGGTCAGCACCTGCGCGAAGCCCTCCTCGATGGCGCGGTTCCGCTCGCACTGGAAGAGCCGCAGGGCCTCGCTGCCCTTCCCATGGCTGGCGCCCGTACCATCACCCCCGCTCACGCCCATTTGTACAGGGCGAGGATCCCCCGGATGACGTCCTCCATGACACGGTCGCATTTGGCTATGGGGACTATCGTCTTCTCGGCGGCGGGCATGTAGCCTTCGTACTTCGCCAGCCTCGCCCAGTTCTCCAGGTTGCGCGGGGAGATCACGATGTCGAGCTCCTCGCTCTCGATCTTCCTCTTGAGCTTGTGGTACACCCCCAGGATCTTGTCCGTCTTGCCCTTGCACTCGGGCACGCGGGCCGTCAGCATCCTGGCGATGGCCTCGTCGGACAGGGAGGCGATCTCCACGATGGCGTTGAAGCGGTTGTACAGCGCCTGGTTGAGCTCCTTCGTGCCGAAGTAGCCCATGTTCATGGTGGCGAAGAAACGGAAGTCGGGGTGCCGGCGGACCACCTCGCCGTTGTCCAGCCGCACGAAGCCGTTGTCGTCGAGGAGGGAGTTCAGGAAGGCCAGGTGCTGCGGCTTGGCGAAGTTTATCTCCTCGAACACCACCGCGCCGCCGTCCCTTATGGCCTTCGTGACGTAGCTCTCCTTGAACACGATCCTGTCCCCCTCGGGGATGAACTTACCCAGCACGAACTCGTCCAGGCTCTCTGTGCAGTTCACCACGTCCATTATAGGCAGGCGGACCTCCTGGCACACCAGCTTGCAGGACATGGTCTTGCCGGTGCCGGCGGGCCCGTGGAACAGCACGGCGCGGACGTCGCCGTTGGTGACGGCGCTGCATATGTTCCTCACCGCCCTCGGCGTCTGGAACTCGGGGGGAAGCGAGGGTATGAGCGGCCTGTGCTCGGGCAGGAACGCGTCCTCGTCGAAGGGGACTACATCTATGTCCCTCCCCTGCCTCAGCGACTTCCTGTTCTCCGCTACCACCTTGTAGCCCTCCCTGAACGACAGCATGTCCCCGGGGTCGAATCCGCTGAGGTTCGCATACGACACCTCGTGCTCGTCGAGCTTGTGCGCCTGGTAGAAGTCCTCGTGCAGGTTCACGAAGGCGTCGGCGGCGGGGGACTCGGCGTAGCCCATGAACGCCGAGCCGAAGCCGGGGTCCGACCTGCACTCGCGGGCCAGCAGGACGCAGAAACAGGGCAGCAGCTTGTAGAGCGGGCCCAGGTGGTCCATGCCGCCGTCGATCCAGCGGCCCATCGCGTCATATGCCGCGATGGTGACCCTGTCCTCCTCCGAGAGGGCGTCGTACCTGTACAGACCGGGCTCCACGACCCCCTCCCGCCTCCAGTCCTCCGGGACGTCGATGGTCAGGAACACCTTGGAGCCGTCCTCGTTGTAGAAATAATCCCCCGTTACGTCGTCCTCGCCCCTGGAGACGGCGCGGACGAGGGACGAGAACAGGGATACCGCCTCGCCGATCGGCTGGCAGAGGGACGTCGTCCCGTTCTGCGACTGGTTGTTCGGATGCACGTAGTACTGCGTGGCGTCGGAATGGTGCCTGAAGCCGAACCCTTTGTAGATCTCCTTGCCGTTCTCCCGCGCTTTCTTGTACGATATCTTGAAGATGTTCATCCTGCCGCCTCGACGCCGCCCCCTCCGTCGGCAGGGGGGGCGGTTCGGAATGTTGTCGCGTACTTAAGGCTCTGTCGGGAGGCGGGGCCGGCGGCCGGCGGCCCCCCTTCTACTTCAGTCGCCAGAGAACATCCTGCGGATTCGCTCGATCTCCTCTCCGGGGATGTGGCAGTAGCCGCCGGGGTTCTTGTCCAGGTAGCGCTGGTGATACCCCTCTGCGGGGGAATAGTTCTCCAGCGGGCACGCCTCCGTGTGGAATTCGGGATGCCTGCCCCTCTCCTTCTCGAAATACGCGGTGACGGCCTTCCCTGAACGCTCGTCCGTCCAGTACACGCCGGTCCTGTACTGTATGCCCCGGTCGTTCCCTTGGCGGTCCTGCTGCGAAGGGTCTATGACCATGAAGAAGGCCTCGAGGAGGCTTTCCAGAGAGACGGCGCGGGGGTCGTAGCAGACCTTGACCGCCTCGCAGTAGCCGAACCTGCCGGAACACACCGTCATGTAGTCTGGGGTCAACAGCCTGTGCCCGTTCGCATAGCCGCATTCCGTGCCAGTCACCCCTTTTATGACGGAGAACGCCTTCTCGAGCCCCCAGAAGCACCCTCCCGCTAAGTATATGACGGACATCCCGCCGCAGACGCCCGTCCCATGCTCATTCATGGGCAAGCCACCGGCATGCGGCTATTTAACCGGCATGCGCTACGCAAGTGTGTTCGGTAAGTTTAATTAGGTGCAGATGTAATCAGCGGGCGAAATATGGCCGGGATGGGGTAGCTTGGTTATCCTAGGGGACTGTGGATCCCTTGACTCGGGTTCAAATCTCGGTCCCGGCCCCTTCCTTTGACCCTTTCCCAAATGCGGATGACGGCATCCTTGCCTGTCCCGCAGGCAAGATTATAGAGAAGGACTCTCTACGTTCGGATAGAGAGGCGGGCGGGAGGCGGGAAGCCACGCTGATTAGCATTTTGCACGCACTGTGTGCAGAATCCCCGCCGGCAAGGAGGCGACGACATGGCATGGGAAGGGAAGCTGAACAGGATCGATGACAACAGGTGGGAGATACCGGAGGGCGCGGTCCCCGGCATGAGGACCAATGCGGTTATATACGCCAGCGAGGGCATGATCGGCCGGATCCGCGCCGACAACGCCCCGCTGCAGGCCGCCAACGTCGCCTGCCTCCCAGGGATCGTCGGGAGCTCCCTGGCTATGCCGGACATACACTGGGGCTACGGGTTCCCCATAGGGGGCGTCGCCGCCGTCGATGCGGACGGCGGGTCGATATCCCCCGGGGGCATAGGGTTCGACATCAACTGCGGGGTCCGCCTGATAAGGACGGACCTCACCGTCGGGGACCTCGGCGGGAAGGTGGGCGCCCTGGTGGACGAGCTGTACAAGAACGTGCCGTCGGGGCTGGGGTCCAAGGGCCTCACGAAGATCGGCAACAGGGAGATGGACGACATACTCGTGAACGGCTCGGAGTGGGCCGTGGAGAACGGGTACGGCTGGGAGCGCGACCTGGAGGCCACAGAGGACGGCGGGAGGATGCAGGGCGCGGACCCGGCGACGGTGAGCGACAGGGCGCGCAAGAGGGGGATACCCCAGCTCGGCTCCCTCGGCTCCGGCAACCACTTCCTGGAGCTGGACGTCGTCAGCGACGTGTACGACGAGGCAGCTGCCAAAAAGTTCGGGCTGAGGAAGGGCGCCGTGACCGTCACCGTCCACTGCGGCTCCAGGGGGTGCGGCCACCAGGTGGCCACCGAGTACCTCCAGGAGATGGAGAGGTACGTCAGGAGCAACGGCGTCGGGCTCCCGGACAGGCAGCTCGCCTGCGCCCCCCTCGGCTCCGCTCTCGGCGACGACTACTACAGGGCGATGTGCTGCGGGGCGAACTACGCCTGGGCGAACAGGCAGATGATCACCCACTGGGTGAGGGAGTCCTTCGAGAGGGTCCTCGGCGGAACGGCGGAGGGCATGGGGATGGACATGGTCTACGACGTGGCCCACAACATAGCGAAGAAGGAGCGCCACGAGGTGGACGGCCACACGGCAGAGGTGCTCGTCCACAGGAAGGGGGCGACCCGCGCCTTCGCGCCAGGGCGGCCCGAGATATCCCCCATGTACAGGGACGTGGGGCAGCCTGTGATCATCCCTGGCGACATGAGGGCGGGGACCTACGTCCTGGTCGGCAGGAAGGGCGCCATGGAGGAGACGTTCGGGTCCACCTGCCACGGGGCAGGGCGGAAGATGTCCCGGAAGGCCGCCGTCGGCGGCCTCAGGGCGTCCGACGTCAAGAAAGAGATGAGGGACAGCAACATCTACCTCAGGAGCGGGTCCGAGGAGGGGCTGCTCGAGGAGGCCCCCGCCGCGTACAAGGACGTGGACGAGGTCATCAGGGTGGTCTGCGCCGCGGGGCTCACCGACAAGGTGGCCAAGCTCACCCCCATCGGGGTCGTCAAAGGCTGAGCGCCCTCTTCGTCGCCCTGGCGACGGCATCCCTGTGCTCCGCGGGGGAGGCCACCAGCAGGGACCAGCCGAACACGTCCCTCGACTGCAGCGCCTTCGCCACCGGGGACAGGCGTGCCAGGGACCTCACCCTCCCCTCCGGGTCGATCACCGACACGTCCGTCTTCCCGATGCTCATCTTGGAGAGCAGCGCCGATGCCGGGGGGATGTCGACCGCGACCTCGTGGGCGCCCACCCCCGCGCGGTCCGCTATCTCCGCCTCCAGCTGCCTCCTCTTCAGATACGAGGTGAGCCCGGACAGGCGCGACAGCAGCTCCTCCGGCGCATCCTCGGCGGGCACCGTCACGGCGGCCTTGTACAGCGCCCTGTCCTGGATGGCCCCGGCTATCATCGACGGCACGCCGCCCTCGGCGGCCAGGCGGCCCATGAGCCCTGCGTCGTCCCACAGGTACATCTCCCCCGCATCGATGGACGACGCCTCGACGGACTTCATCAGCATCATCCTGATTATCCTGACCGTCCTGTGGAAATAGACGGACGAGTGCATAAGCGACCTGGCCACCATGAGGCCCTCGGCGGCCGCCGTGCCGCCCCTCTCGATCACGATCCTGTCGTTGTGGACCCTCATGGTCGCTATCAGCCTGTCGATGTCCACCTTCCCGTGGGCGACGCCGGTGTGGTGCGCGTCCCTCGCGAGGTAGTCCATCTGGTCGGCATCCACCGGCCCGTGTATTATCTGGTGTGTGAAGTCCCTCGGGGAGAAATGCCCCGCCCTCCTGCCGTCGCCGAATGCGTCAAGGCCCCCGCCGGGCGACCCGGGGCGCGTTATCAGCCCGCACACCTTCCCGGGCGGGATCCCATTCGCCTCCAGGACCTCGCATATCGGCAGGGCCCCCGCGAGGATATCGTCGTCCCTCTCGCCGTGCGCCCCGATCGCGCCCATGACCAGCCTCTCAGCGGCCTCCATGTGGTCCATCCCGGTGGCATGCCCGAACAGCTCCTCGGTCATGTGCGAGAAGGGGGTGTGGCACACGTCGTGCAACAGCCCCGCCGCCCTGACCGCCAGGGAGTCCTCCTCCGACAGCCCGAGGGAGGAGGCCATCCTGCCGGCGAGGTGGTAAACCCCGAGCGAGTGCTCGAACCTCGTGTGGTTGGCCCCCGGGAACACGAGGCACCCGAGGCCCAGCTGCTTGACCCCCCTCAGCCTCTGCATCTCGCGCCTGTCGAGGATCTCGAGGAACGGCCCGTCGACCACGATGCTCCCGTGGACGGGGTCGTGTATAACCTTGGACGTCTGAGGCATGCTCACTCCCTGTACGTTATCTTGCACTTGTCTATGCCGAGGCCGCCCGGGCTCAGCACCATCAGCCTGTCCGACGCCTCCGTGAACGCCCCGCCGACGTCCTTCGCCGCCTCGCGGAGGCGCCTCGACATGTCCTTCTTCGCGGCGTCCCCGTCGGCGAACCTCGAGAAGTCAAGCACCAGCACGTTCCCCCTGTACGCCATGTCCGTCAGCGCCCTCAGGTCGCGGTGGGATGCCACCTCAACCACCTTGACCCTCGCGTCAGACTGGGCGTACACGGGCTCCACGTAGCCGTCCAGGTCTACGAACGCCCTGCCCGCCGCCCCTGGCGCCCCGCTCCTGCCGCCGAACACCGCCTCACTCCCCCGTCTTCCAGAGCTTGTCCCCGACGTTGTGGATGCTCCTCACCGCCTTCCCCGGCGCCTTCAGGGCGAGCTCGCCCCCGTCCCTCTCCGACACCCCTATCGCGAGGGGCATCCCGTTCCTGACGTCCCTTATCCAGACGAGGTCCCCCGCCTTTATGGAGGGGTCCGCGTCGACGATGCCGGGGCCCATGCAGTCCGCCCCGTTGGTTATGAACGGCACCGCCCCCATGTCCACGGTCACGTGCCTCTTCGCCGGAGCATACTTCATGACGCCCCTCACGGTGAGGAACGGCCTCCCCCCGTACACCAGGCCCAGTATGTCGCCGCCCACGAACAGCAGGTCGAAGTCCGAGCTCTCCGCGAAGTCCACAGGGTCATCCTCGGTGAACACCGGGGCGCCGAGAGCCCCCTCCAGCTCGGACGACAGCGCCTTGATCTCCTTGGCCCTCATCCTCTTCCTTTTCCTTATCCTGATGTCTGCCATCTTGTAATCCTATGGCCCTCGGGGTTTTCATACTTTTTGCTCTGGAAGCGGGCACAGCCCCATGAGGAGGTGGAGGCATTGGCGAAAAGTGGTATGGAAAATGCAACGGTTCCTGGAAAAAGTGGTATGGAAAATGCAACGGTTCCTGGAAAAAGTGGTATGGAAAATGCAACGGTTCCTGGAAAAAGTGGTATGGAAAATGCAAGCCAGCAAAATATTAATAACCAAAGCACAGATACGACCGCATGGAAAGGGCGATATACGACGAGCTCCTAAAATGGAAGGGTCGGAAGAACCGCAAGCCGTTGTTGCTTGAAGGGGTGAGGCAGTGCGGCAAGACGTACATCCTCAAGGAACTCGGGGAACGCGCCTACAAGAACACAGTTTATTTCAATTTTGAAAAGGACCCTGGCATCAGCGACATATTCCAATCAGACCTCGACCCAAGAAGGATGATAGAGCAGCTATCCGTCAAATCCAGGACGAAAATCGAGCCAGGGGAGACCCTGATGATATTCGACGAGATACAGTCCTGCGGGCGGGCCCTGACATCGCTCAAGTATTTCTGCGAGGACGCCCCGGATTACCACATCGCATGCGCAGGGTCCCTGTTGGGAGTGCTGACGTCCAAACCGTATTCCTTCCCTGTGGGCAAGGTGGACAGGCTGAGGATGGGGCCCATGAGCTTCAGGGAGTTCCTTCTCGCCAACTCGGAAGAGCGCCTGGTGGGGTTCATAGACAAGGCCGACCCGACAGGGTGGCTGTCGGAATCCGTCGCCAACGACCTGAGGACCTACCTCGACTATTACCTGATGGTCGGCGGCATGCCGGCCGCCGTGTCCGCATGGGTCCATGAGAAGGACGTCAACATGGTCGAGGCGGAGCTCGAGAGGATCTTGGCAGACTACAAGAGCGATTTCTCGAAGCATGCGTCGGAATCCATCTCGAACATAACGTTCATATGGAACTCAATACCGGCGCAGTTGGGGAAGGAGAACCAGAAGTTCATGTTCGGACACGTGAGAGCCGGTGCCCGCGCCAAGGACCTGGAGGACGACCTGCAATGGCTCATCAACGCCGGGCTGGTCCATAAAGTGAAGAAGGTTGATCCCCCCCATATACCCCTCCCCATGAATGCGGAAAGCACCAGCTTCAAGATCTACATGGTCGATGTGGGGATACTCCGAAAAGTGGCCGGGATCCCGCCTGATTTCATATTCAGCCGGGACAAAGGGTGCGAGACCTTCAGATGGATCGCTGCTGAGAACTATGTGCTGGGCGAGCTCGTCAACATGCTGGGGGACACCCCGTACTATTGGAGGTCGGAGAACACCGCAGAGGTGGATTTCATCGCACAGGTGGGCATGGAGGTGGTGCCGGTCGAAGTGAAGGCTGGCCGGAATCAGTCGAAGAGCCTGTCAGAGTACATAAGCCGGTATTCTCCGAAGGTCGCCGTGACCGTCTCGATGAAGAGCGGGCGGGAGGGCGTCCTCAACAACATCCCTCTTTATGCGGCTTGGAGGATAAAAGACCATGTCAAGAACACCGTCGGGGTCGAGGGGCAGATCTGACGACCATGCCGGGGCGGGGGGAACATATTAAATGCGAATGCCTTTGGGCATGACGCCAGACGTATAACGGAGAGTGTGTGGAAATGGGGATAAGCATCGGGATATGCGAGACAGAGGCCAAAAGCGCCCTGTGCAGAGACCTAAGGATGAACGTAGTGAGGGTTCGCGTCGACGACGGCTCTGGGCTGGAAGGGCTCGCGGGGCACGACGACGTGGTGTCCCTTGAAGAAGCGAAGGCGCTCGTGGGGGACTGGGAGGCGTTCCTCAAGAGGAACAGGGTCAGCGCCGAGACGGACGCGGTGTACATGGACAAGCTGAAGAACGAGGGGGACATAGAACTCCTCCGGCCCAGAGCGGTCAGGAAAAGCACCGGGTGGGTCGACATGGGCAAGGTAAGCGCGGCGGACAGGGAGAGGGCGCTGGCATCGTCCAAGAAAGAGAACCGCCTCACAGGGTGGGACATGCTCTCCTTCGACGAGATGAACGACACGTGCGGCAAGTGCAAGCTGTCCTGGGACAAGGGGCGCGGGTGCATCGGGTCCTTCGGGCCGGCCGACAGCCTGCTCCCGGGCATCGCAGAGAAACGCGGGTGCGCTATAACGGCCTCGGTCCCGGATGGGGCGCGTGACGGCAGGGTGTACACCCCCGAGGACGCGGCGGCCCTCCTGAAGGAGATAGAGCTGCTCACCAATGCCCTCCCTGAGGAGGGCAAGATGATGGTCAGGCGCTACAGCGGCTCCCTGGAGCGCATGGGCGCGGTGGCTAATATCTCGGTCAGCGAGGGCTGCGGGTTCTACTTCTTCTGATCAGAGGCCGTTGAGCCTGGAGATCGCCCAGGCCATCTCCTTCGCGAGGCCGACGACCCCCCTCATGCCCTCCCTGTCGCCCTGGTACTGCGGGGAGTTGAGGGCGGTCACGACGGACGCGGGCAGGCTGCCGCAGACCAGCATCTGGTTCCTCAACATCCAGTAGGCGAGCTGTGAGTACACCATCGAGCCTCCCTCGTGGGCGTTCACGACGACCGCGCCGCCGACCTTCCGCCTGAGCCCCCTGTCCCCTTTCTCCAGGATCATCCCGGCCCTCTCCAGGAAGACCTTCATCTGGGAGGAGCACGCCCCGTAGTAGCAGGGGGACGCCAGGATCACCCCGTCGGCCTCCCTCATCATGTCGACTATCCCGTTGAGACCGTCGTCCTCGAGTATGCACCTCCCGTCCCCCCTGATCTCGCAGGACCTGCAGTCGTTGCAGGGGGTGAGGGACATGGAGTACAGCTGCACGTGCTCGGTCTCTATGCCCTCCTTCTCGAGCTCGTCGGACATCTCGTGGAGGATGTTGCTCGTGTTGCCGATGAGCCTCGGGCTGCCGTTGAGGGCTATGACCTTCATGCACATTGGGAAGGGTGTCGCGGATAAAACACTTATGACTCCGGGCGGACCTCCGCGTTCATCTCTATCGCATGCATGACGTTGCCGTCATGGTCCTTGAACGATGTGCAGACGCCGAGCGGCGACCTCATTGGGTCCCTGACGAAGGCCACGCCCTCGTCGGACAGCCGTCTGCGGAGGTCGTAGGGGTTCGCCACACCGAGGTACACCCCGGTGTCCACGCCGACCACGCCAGATTTCCTGAGCAGCAGCGTCGCGGTGCCCCTCCTCACCGCCGCCTCCCCGTCCTTCCTGTACAGGACATCCATACCCAGCAGGCCGTTGTAGAACGAAAGGGCGAGCCCGATGTCCGAGCACGGCACGACTGCCATAAAAACAGACTCGGGGAGCCCCTCCTCCGTGTATATGAACTCCCCTCCGCCGGGATCGCCTATGGGCATGGGCGGAGCCACGGCTTCCTCGGATATATCCGTTCCTGTTGTATGATGCCCGTCCCAATGCAGGGAAGCACTCCGATTGTCACGGCCCCGCCCCCCGCGTTCATATGGGGCCGGCCGTCATCGTTTCCACCCGCAGATGGGAGCCTTATTCAGCAGTGACCTCCAAATCTGTTCTTTGGGTGGCGGGATGCTGATTTTCACTATGTCGACGAACCCGTCGGTGACGTTCGCCGATCCACTTTTTGAAATGGGCCCCGCAAACAGTTTCGATTCTTTTAGCTCCATTATGGAATCGAGGCTACTTTCTATCCCATCGCCATACCCGAAGGAGAGTATGTTTACCTCATCCGTGCGCTCCGATATGTAATCCGACAAAACGAGGGCGGTTGATTTTGATATGTAATCTGCCAGAACGTCTTGCACGAGCCAAATGGTCTTCCCGCCCCATGCGATGCCCACTTGTGATTTCACTATCAGCTGGCTTACCATGCGTGCCCAAACTTGGCGATAGTTGATGCCAGGGGCATTGTGTTCCTGCTGGTTCAAGATGGCATCCTCGCAAGCCATTGATATCTGCGTCCTGTTCTTTTTGTTCCCACCGGATGTGCTTGACGTCATCACCTCGATGATCAGTGGCGGGCCGAGGGGGAAGTCTTCTACCCATAGCCCATCCTCACGAAACGCTAATGCGTAATGGTTCTTTTGTGCCATGCTCACTACTGTCTTTTCTGACAGGTTCAAAATCGCTGAGATGTCCTCTACCCGTTTGCTTTCCGTGCCTGAAATGATGTAATCGAATGTGTAATCAAAATACTTCGTCTCATCATCATTTGTTGTTTCTTGCGTCTTCACTTTTACTTCTGCCCATACAGAATACGCTCTGCCCTCACATAGACCAGCCTTGATTGATAGCTCTTCGCGGACATTCGCCTGGTGCGGGGAACTGTACTTGGTTTTTAACGCCAATAGCCTCCGTGGACAAACGATCCATGGCTGCTCCCCATCATGCAGTTGGATGGAACAGACGCCGCATTGGACTGCGTCCTTGCCAGGGATCCTTGATTGTAGCGCGGGGTTCTTTTTGATGTCGATCGCGGACTGATACCGGTTGCCGCCGCCGTCGCATTCCGCATCCATGAAAGGACACCATGCCCGGCGCATGTTATGCTCGGCCTCATCGTTCCATTTGCCCAGCCGGTATCCATAGAGCTCAAAAATTTTGCTCAAATATGTACCTCCGTATGTTGTCGCCCATCACAAACGCCAATGTTGGCGGCACGGAGTTCGCGACCTGTCTGTGCTGGTCGAGGTCCTTCACGCGTCCTGTCCTTGAGCGGATAGGGCCGCTCAGCCTGTAGCTGTCGTCATATCCGTGGAGCCGCATGCACTCACGGGGGGTGAGGTACCTGTCCTCGGTGGGGTGGAAGAAGATCTCCCCTCCCCGCAGGGTGTTGGACGGCCTCGTATTGCTGAGGCGCAGGTACTTCGTGGTGTCTTTTGAAGTCAGGTTCCCCCGGAGCTCTTTTCCGAGGTGGGTCTGTGCTGCGAGGTGCGATCCTTCAGGCACTTGCGCGATGCGTTCCCTATCCCTTTCCGGGGTCACATCCACATGACCGTCCTCGCGGCTCTGGAATGTCGTGCCGGCGGTCTTTTTGTCCGGTTCGCCGATGCCAGACAACGCTTCGCCGACCGTCACATACGGTTTCAGACCGAAGAGGTTATGGTTCTTGCCCAAGGGCACGTGGGTACGTTCGGGGAACCTGAACCCGTTGTGACCAAGCGTGGCGACGACGAACACCCTTTCCCTTATCTGCGGGACGCCGAAATCCGCCGCACAGCAGACCTGCCATTTGGGGACATACCCCATCTGCTTGAGCTCGTTGATGAAGAGGTTGAACACACCGCCGCGCTCCCCGTCCTCCCCTTTGGCGGACAGCAACCCCTTCACCTGTTCAAGGAGGATGGCCTTCGGCCTCATGAACCTTGCAAACCTGACTATCTCGAACAGCAACTGCCCCCTCTCGTCTTTCAACGCGTTCTTTTTACCCGACGCAGAGAAAGCTTGGCAGGGTGGCCCGCCGAACAGCAGATCCAATTGCGTCGGCTCTATGTTCAATCTTTTGCAGAGGTCCTCGGGGTCGACCTCCCGGATGTCGCCCTCAATGATAAGGGTGTCCGTTTTTTCTCGCTCTGTCGCGAGGCGGAGCGTCTGACAGCAGTACTTGTCCAACTCTATCGCTGCAAGCACGTTGAAACCTGCCTTCCTGATGCCGATATCCATCCCCCCGGCGCCGGCGAACAGGCTTATCGCTTTTAACTCAGTCAAGTGCAGCTCCCCTATGCCAAGACTATGCATTGCCATTTATTTTACTTTTTCCGCCGGCCGCAGAATGTATTACTTCATGTATTCCAGACAAGTGTTTTTTGTGAAAAACGCCCGTCACGAACTGACGAGGTTTCACAGCGGCCCCTCTGCGCCCAGTTCATTCGAGGGGCGCGTGCTTCACCATCTTGTGCCGTTTTTCAAAAGTTTTTGAAACATATTTCAAAAAAAGTTGTTTTTCAAAAGTTTTTGGAACACACTTCGAAATGACCAAGAATTGAAGGGCTCGACGCCTGTTGCTTGCATAGATCCGACGCCGGGCCCCGCCGACCTATGGCCCCGCAGGTGATCCGTCGAGGGAGCCGCGGCAGAGGGCCGCAACGGCAGGCGGTGGCCGATGCCGCGGCAATGTTCAGACGTACTCTATGGGGACGGCTGCCAAGTCCTCCCTTAGGCTGGCGAGCCTGTCGTAGAGGCAGATTATCGTGCCTCTGCCGCGCGCCTTCGTCCTGTCGAGGTCGAGGACGTCGAACGCGTCCGCCATGGATGCGTCGGGATTCGCGCTCATCTTGATCTCGATGGGGTAAAGTACCCCGTCCTCGATGATCACCATGTCTATCTCGCTCTCGCGGCTCTCCGTCACGCCGTCCCTGCGGACGCGCCTCTTGTCCTTCCCCCTGTAATAGAACACGCTGAACCTGTGATCCCGCCCCGCGTTCGAGAACGACTTCAGCACCTCGCTCACCACGAACGTCTCGAACATGTTGCCGTTCATCGCGCCTGCACGCAACGCCTCCGGGGTGAGCCAGCGTGCCAGGTAGCATGCGAGCCCGGTGTCGCGGAAGTACACCTTCGGCGTCTTGACGGCGCGGGTCAGCGCAGAGGAGCTGTACGGCTGGAGAAGGTGGACCATGCCGGAGGCCCGCAGCACGGACGTCCATTCCTTGATCGTCGCCACCGTCTTCCCCGCCTCGTCCGCCACGGCGGAGTAGTTCAGCATCTGGCCCGTCCTTACGGCGAGGGCCGTCAGGAAGGTGAGGAACGCCATCTCGTCCTTCACGTTGACCATCCTCCTCACGTCCCTCTCGAGGTAGGTCTGGATGTAGCCCGACCAATAGGCGGACCAGTCCACATCAGGGTTCTGGAGCTCGGGGTTGGACCCGCGGTGTATGCGCTGCCATATGTCGTCGTATGGGGCGAGCGACCCTTTCCTCTCAGCAAGATAGCCCTCGGTAGGGACGAACGGCCTGTTGAACCCGACGGCTTTGATCTCGCGCATGGACAGACCCTGGAGCTCGTGTATCGCCACCCTACCTGAGAGGCTCTCGGACACGTTCTCCATGAGGCTGTACTGCTGGCTCCCTGTCAGGAAGTAGCGCCCGTACTCCTTGCTGCGGTCACAGGCCATCTTTATCTCGGGGAAGAGGGCGGTGGCATACTGCACCTCGTCCAATATGACTGGCGGGGGGTTGTCCCGCAGGAAAAGGGCGGGGTCGGACACTGCGCTCCTGAGCTGGATCTTGTCGTCGAACGTCACCTGGGGAATCCCTTTGAATGTCTCCGCCAGTACAGTCGTCTTGCCTACCTGGCGTGGCCCGGTCACCAGGACGGACTTGAACGTGCGCCCGCTCCTCTGCAGCACGGGCTCGATGGCCCTCCTTATGTATTCCGTGTCGATGCCTCCTTTGCGACGAATTTATAATATGAATATAAATTAACCATTTATAAACTGTTGCCTGGGCGCACGCACCCGAGGGGATGCCCCCTGGCAAAGGCATGGCAGGTTGTGTTGGGGGCATCGCGCCGCAAACCCATATCGCCACAGGAGCCGCACAGGCACCTCCCCTCGGCTGTCGGCCTCCAGGGTCACCTTATGAACAGCAGCTCCCTGTACTTCGGCAGGGGCCACATCTGGTCGTCCACTATGTTCTCGAGGGCGTCGACGTACCCCCTCATGCTGTCCATGCGGGGGATGAGCCTGTCGTGGTACGCCACGGCCATCTCGCGCCCCTCCAGCGCGGAGAACTCGTCGCACATCCGGTCCATGTCGTCGGCGGCCGTCCTGATGAAGTTGATATAGTCCGCTATCTCCTTTATCTGCCGGAGCTCCTGGGGGGAGTACTTCTCGAACTCCTCGTCCGTGAAGAGCTCCCTGCTCTTCAGGACGTTGTCGAAGAGGACGTTCTGGAACCTGATCGCCACCGGTATCACGTGGTTGTAGGCCAGGTCGCTCAGCACCCTCGACTCTATCTCGACCTTCATTGCGTAGTGCGCCCATGCAACCTCGTTCCTCGCCCTGAGCTCGACCTCCGAGAGCACGCCCGTGTCCTCGTACATCTTTATCGTTCCAGGGGAGGTGAAGTGGTCCAGCACCGCCGGGACGGAGCCCTCCGTGTCGAGGCCGCGGCGCCCCGCCTCCTCCTCCCACTCCCCTGAGTACCCGTTGCCGTCGAAGCACACGGCCCTGCTGGCCCTGTACGCCTCGCGGGTCTCGTCCAGGACGGCCTTCATGACGGGCTCGCCTGCCGACACCCTCCCGTCGACCGCCTCCTTGAACCGCCTGAGCTGGTACGCCACGGCCGTGTTCAGCGCCGTCATGGGGGAGGCGCAGTTGGCCGACGACCCCACCGCCCTGAACTCGAAGCGGTTCCCCGTGAAGGCGAACGGCGACGTCCTGTTCCTGTCGGTGTTGTCCACGAGCAGCTCGGGGACCTGCGGTATGCCCACGCCGCGCCCCCTCTTGTCCTCCATCTTGACAACGCCGTCCGTGCCGAGGAGCTCCTCGAAGGCCGCCGTTATCTGCGACCCCAGGAACGAGGACATTATGGTCGGCGGCGCCTCGCTCGACCCGAGCCTGTGGGCGTTGGATGCGGATACGATGGACGCCTTGAGGAGCCCGTTGTTGTCGTGCACCGCCTTCAGGACGTTCGCCATGAATGCGAAGAACCTGAGGTTCTCCTCGTCCGTCCTCCCAGGGGAGAGCAGGGACACGCCGTCGGCCGTGCCCAGCGACCAGTTGCAGTGCTTGCCTGACCCGTTGATCCCCTTGAACGGCTTCTCGTGGAAGAGGACCTTGAACTTGTGGCGGTCTGCCACCCTCCTCATTATCGACATGAGCAGTAGGTTATGGTCCACGGCAAGGTCCATCTCCTCGTAGACGGGGGCGATCTCGAACTGGTTCGGGGCGACCTCGTTGTGCCTCGTCTTGAGGGGTATCCCGAGCTTGTAGCCCTCGAACTCCACCTCCTTCATGAACTCCATCACCCTCGGGGGTATGGAGCCGAAGTAATGGTCGTCCAGCTGCTGGTTCCTCGCGCTGCCGTGCCCTATGAGCGTCCTGTCCGAGAGCATCAGGTCGGGGCGCAGGGCGTACAGGGAGCTGTCCACCAGGAAGTACTCCTGCTCCCACCCGAGGAAACAGGAGACAGCGGCGTCCCCCATCCCAAAGTAGGCGAGGACGTCCGAGGCCGCCCTCTTCACGGCGGACGTGGACCTCATGAGCGGGGTCTTGTAGTCGAGCGCCTCCCCCGTGTACGATATGAACACCGTCGGTATGCACAGGCAGTCCCCGAGTATGAATGCGGGGGACGACGGGTCCCAGGCGGTGTACCCCCTCGCCTCGAAGGTGTTCCTCAGCCCCCCGCTGGGGAAGGAGGATGCATCCGGCTCCTGCTGGCACAGCTTGTCGCCGCTGAACTCCTCCAGAGACCTCCCCGCCACGCGCGGCTCGGCGAAGGAGTCGTGCTTCTCGGCGGTCCCCCCCGTCAGGGGCTGGAACCAGTGCGTGTAGTGGGTCGCCCCCATGTCCATGGCCCAGCGCTTCATCCCGGACGCCACGTGCTCCCCGACCCACTTGTCGAGGGTCACGCCGTTCTCGATCGACTCGTAGACTATCATCCTCGTCTCGGAGGAGAGGTACTTCCTCATCGCCTCCCTGTTGAAGACGTTGCAGCCGTAGTAGGAGGAGGTGTCCCTGGCCGGCGGCACCGCCTCTACCGGTTCCCTGTCAAAAGCCTGCTCTATGGCGCTGAACCTTCCTGGCATGGGCGCCGATTCCACTGATTATAAATATACTTTTCCAGGCTGGAACGACTGTGCGACCGTTTTTGACCGACCCCTCGTACGAAGGGCGCGCGTGATCCTCGTGCGACCGCCTGCGGGAACCAGGAGGCAGCTGTAACAAGGTTTTTTATCCTTTTCGCACATGGCCGCACACAGCACCATGACCATGAAGATGACGATCCCACAAGGGGGGCGGCCGGACGCCGGGGGGGTGGCCCGGTGCGGCTGACTGTTTCGCTGGCCGACTACGGCGTGGGCAACCTTCACTCGATCAACAAGGCCCTTGTGAACGCCGGGGGGGACGTCAGGGTGGTGACCGACATGGGGCGCCTGGCCGACTCCGGGTGCATTGTGTTCCCCGGCGTGGGGGCGTTCGACAGGACCATGGAGAGGCTCGCCCCGCACAGGGACGGCATCCGCGAGGCCCTCGCGTCCGGGGTCCCCGCACTCGGCATCTGCATAGGGATGCACATACTCTTCGACGGGAGCGACGAGGGGGCCGCTGGCGGGCTGGGCCTCATACCCGGCAGGGTCAGGCGCCTCACTGCAGGGCAGATCCCGCACATGGGGTGGAACTCGGTGGAGACCGAGGACGGGATGTTCGACGGGGTGGGCGACAGGCACTTCTATTTCGCGCACTCCTACTTCGGCGACCCGGAGGACCGCGCCCTGGTGATAGGCACGGCAGAGCACGGTGGCGCAGAGATGCCGGCCCTGTTCAGAAAGAAGAACGTTTACGGCTGCCAGTTCCACCCCGAGAAGAGCGGCATCTCGGGAGGCCGGTTCATAAGGAACTTCATAGATTTTGCAAAGGGGCTGCAATGAACATGAGATGGGGGGCCGTACAATGCTCACTAAAAGGATAATCCCCTGCCTCGACGTCAAGGGGGGAAGGGTCGTCAAAGGCGTCAGGTTCCAGGACCTCGCCGATGTCGGGCATCCGCCCGGCCTCGCCGGGGGGTACGAGGCGCAGGGCGCCGACGAGGTGGTGTTCCTCGACATATCCGCCACGTTGGAGGCGAGGGAGACGACGCTGCGCATGGTGTCCGAGACTGCGGAACGGCTGTTCGTGCCGCTGACGGTCGGCGGGGGGATAAGGACGAGGCAGGACATGAGGGCCGCGCTCAACGCCGGGGCGGACAAGGTGTCGGTCAACTCCGCCGCTGTGGCGGACCCGTCGATCATAAGCGAGTGCGCGGAGGACTTCGGGAGGCAGTGCGTGGTGGTTGCCATAGACGCCAAGCGGGCGGGCGGGCGCTGGGAGGTCCGCACGCACGGGGGGACCGTGCCCACGGGGATCGATGCGGTCGAGTGGGCCGGGAAGGCCGAGGACCTCGGCGCCGGAGAGATCCTCCTGACCTCCATGGACGCGGACGGCGTCGGGCAGGGCTACGACACCGCCCTCACAGCGGCGGTCGCCGATGCCGTGTCGGTGCCCGTGATAGCGTCCGGGGGGGTCGGCTCCATGGAGCACATATACCAGGTGTTCGCACAGACCGGTGCGGCGGCCGCCTTGGCCGCCTCGATGTTCCACTACGGCGAATGCACCGTCGGGCAGGTGAAGGAGTACCTCAGGGACAGGGGCGTGGCGGTGAGATGACACCTGGCAGAGCATGCCGCCGGCCGCCTTAGAAAGAAAATGTTTATACCCAAAGCGAAAATGTGCTGTACGATGACTACAGGAAAGAAAGCGTCCGGCGAGAGGGAAAGGGTTGTTTTGGCTTACTCGGGCGGCCTTGACACGTCGGTCGCCATCAGATGGCTGCATGATAAGTACGACTTGGACGTCATAGCTGTCGCGGTCAACGTGGGGCAGCCTGACAACGAGGACGATATAATCGCAAGGGCGATGGCCATCGGCGCGATAAAGGCCGAGTACGTGGACGCGAGGGAGGAGTTCGTCACGGACTACATTTGGCCCTCGCTGAAGGCGAACGCCATGTACCAGGGGGTCTACCCCCTGAGCACGGCCGTCGCGAGACCGGTCATCATCAAGAAGCTGGTGGAGATCGCGAAGAGGGAAGGGGCCGCGTACATAGCGCACGGGTGCACCGCGAAGGGCAACGACCAGGTGCGCTTCGACGTGGGGATAATGTCTCTCGGCCCGGAATTGAAGATAATAGCCCCTATGAGGGACTGGGTGATGACGCGCGAGGAGGCGGTCGAGTATGCGCGTGCCAACAACCTCCCGATAGCATTGAAGAAAAAGAGCCCGTATTCCATAGACGAGAACCTCTGGGGGAGGAGTTGCGAGTGCGGCCCCCTCGAGGACCCTTGGATGGAGCCGCCGGAGGACTCGTGCGACTGGACGGCACGCCCGGAGGACGCGCCGGACGAGCCCGAGTACCTGGAGATAACGTTCGAAAGGGGCATACCGGTCGGATACAACGGAAAGGAGATGGGGGGCGTCGCGCTGATAACGGAGCTGAACCGGATCGCGTCGAGGCACGGCATCGGGCGCATCGACCACGTCGAGGACCGCCTGATCGGGGTTAAGAGCAGGGAGACGTACGAGTGCCCCGCCGCGGTGATGCTGATCGCGGCGCACAGGGACATGGAGTTCCTCACCGTCGAGAAGGATGTCCTCGAGTTCAAGAGGGGCGTCGAGCAGAAGTACTCCGAGCTGGTCTACAACGGGCTGTGGTTCGGCGCCCTCCGCGAGTCCCTGGACCGGTTCATCGACGACACGCAGAAGTTCGTCACCGGGACGGTCAGGCTGAAGCTGTTCAAGGGGAGCGCGGCGGCCGTCGGGAGGAGGTCGGACTACTCGCTCTACGAGGAGGGCCTGTCCACATACTCGGAGGGGGATTCCTTCGACCATGCGTCGGCCGTCGGGTTCATCTATTGCTGGGGGCTCCCGAACAGGACAGCGGCGAAGGCCCACAAGAAGAGCAAGAGGTGACCGCATGGTACAGAAAGCCCTTTGGTCCGGCAGGTACGGCAGCGGGATGGACGACTCGACCCTCGAGTTCACGTCGTCCCTCGACGTGGACGTCGCCCTGGGGTTCTATGACATCATGGGCTCCCTGGCACATGTGACTATGCTGAGGGACTGCGGCATACTCTCCAATAGCGACGCAGACGAGATTATCGATGGGCTGAGGACACTCCTCGATGATGTGAGGGGAGGTAGGCTGGGGATCGACCACGGCCTCGAGGACATACACACGAACATAGAGCACGCCCTCACCGCGCTCAAGGGCCCCGTCGGAGGGAAGCTGCACACGGGCAGGAGCAGGAACGACCAGGTCGCGACGGACCTCAGGATGTACCTCCGCGACGCGGTGCTCGAGGCGGCGAAGTGCATCGATGCCCTTATCAAGACGCTTGTGGACCTGGCAGAGGGCTCGCGGAGCGCGATAATGCCTGGATTGACGCACATGCAGCATGCCCAGCCGGTCACTGCGGCGCAGCACATGATGGCACATGCGTTCAGGCTCGGCAGGGACGCCGACAGGTTCCTGGAGTCGTTCGAGCGGATCAACGTGTGCCCGCTGGGCGCTGGCGCGCTGGCCGGCACCACGTACCCCATCGACCGTGGGCAGACCTCAGATCTGCTGGGGTTCGGGCGCCCCACCGAGAACTCGATGGACAGCGTCAGCGACAGGGACTTCGTGATGGAGGCCGCGTTCTGCGCATCGATGCTGGCGGTCCACCTGTCGTCGATGGCGGAGGAGCTCGTGCTGTGGTCGTCGCCGGAGTTCGGCTTCATAGAGATGGACGACAGGTACACCACCGGCTCGTCGATGATGCCGCAGAAGAAGAACCCGGACGTCGCAGAGCTCATAAGGGGGAGGGCGGGGGGCGTGATAGGCGGGCTCGTCTCCGCGTTGGTGCTGGTGAAGGGCCTGCCGCTTACGTACAACCGCGACCTGCAGGAAGACAAGAAGGCGGTAATGGAGCCTATGCGCACCGTGGTGCAATGCGCGTCTATGATGTCCAAGGTCGTTTCCACGATGAGGTTCGACGAGGGCCGCATGTCCAGCCTAGTAAAGGAGGGGCACGTCAACGCGACCGACATGGCTGACTACCTGGTGGCGAAGGGCATGCCCTTCCGCGAGGCGCACGGGGCCGTGGGCTCGGCGGTGAGGTTCTGCGTCCGCGAGAAGAAGGGGCTGGAAGAGCTGACGCTGTCCGAAATGAGAGGGTTCTCCGACCTCATAGACGAGGACGTGTTCGATGTCCTGCCCATCGAGAAATGCGTGGAAAGGCGCCGTTCCTTCGGCGGGACGTCCCCGCAGAGCGTCGAAGCGCAGATATCCATGACTCTCGATTCCCTGTCGGACAGAGAGTGCCGGATAAGCCGGAAGATGTCCGCGATCGATGACTGCTGGAACAGGCTCGCCGGCTGACAGCGCGTAACGGTGGCATCGGCCCGACAATGCTACGGTCAAGGCCTCCGGCCGAGGGCGCCCCTTGTCGCCGACACTATCTCGGATGATGAGTACCGCCCGCCCGCCTCCTTCATCACGTGCCCGATCACCCTGTTGACGGCTTTCTCGTTCCTTTTTATCTCGTCTATGATCCCTGGGTGCGCGTCCAGGTAGCCGTCGATTATCTGTTCCAGCCCTGCGCCCCGCCCGGGGTCGGACCCGGGACCGGCGCCCGTCATGTATGCTTTCAGCCGGATGTCCGCCTCGGTGTCCGTCATCTCGCCCTTTGAGAACCTCCCTATTATGTCCGTTATCCCTCCGGGGTCCTTCCCGGTCGCCTCGAAGGCCCTCCAGTTGGCGCTCAGCGCCCCCGTCGCCCAATACACCGCCGTCTGGGGGGACCCGGTCTCCCTCGCTATCTCATCGAATACGTCGGCCAGGCCGGCGGAGGTCGACACTATCTGTTCGGCCGTCCTCATGTCTATGCCGTGGTCCCTGCTGATCCTTGCGGCCATCCCCGCGACGCTCTCTTTGGCCGATATCGATCTTGCGAGGTCGCCTATGTGGAACACGCCCAGATCCGGCTCGTCGATGTAGCCGTAGTCCGCCTCGTACTCCTTCTTCCTGACGGACATGGTGACCCCCCTCTCCTCGTCGAAGCGCCTGGTCTCCCTTTCGACCTTTCCCCCCGCCTTCAGGATCTTGACCTGTCTGACCGCCTCGAATGCCAGCGCCCTCTCGACGTTCCTCAGCCCGGTGACGTTCTTCACCTCCGCCCTTTCCTCTCCCACAGAAATGTTGCAGTCGCAACGGATGCTCCTCTCGCCGTCGTTCGGAAGGTCTATGGCATGGCGGATGTCCGCCGTCAGCTGCCTGAGGAACTCCCGTGCCTCCGCTGGCGAGGAGAGATCGGGGTCGGTCACGATCTCCGCAAGGGCTATGCCGCACCTGTTGTAATCGACCATGGACGAGTTGTCGCCCACCCTCTTAGTCTTCCCTGGATCCTCTTCGAGTTGTATCCTGGTGATCCCGACGGGCTTCCCCCCTTTCATGCGGTAGACGCCCCTGCCCCCGACAGGGTTGTCGTACTGTGTGATCTGGACGCTCTTGCTCATGTCGGGGTAGAAGTACGTCTTCCTGGAGAACCATATGGTCTCGGGGACCTCGCAGCCCAGCATCTTCGCCAGCATTATGCCGTGTTCCACCGCTTTCCTGTTCATCATGGGCTTGCTGCCGGGCATTCCCAAGCATATCGGGCACACGTGCGTGTTGGGGGCGTCCGTATGGGCGGTCGGGCAGGGGCAGAACATCTTGGACGCGGTCGGGAGCTGCACGTGTATCTCGAGCCCTATCCTCACAGCGACACCTCCGGCCGCCTCGCGCCGAACAGGGGGCCCCACTCCCCCGCGAAGGTCACGAGGGGGTCCTCCCCCCAATGGTCGGTGACGACCTGCATCCCTATGGGCATGCCGTCCCCGTCGTAGCCGCATGGTACGGAGAGGTGAGGCATGCCCGCCAGGTCCGGGGGGCATGTGAGGAAGTCCGCGCTGTACGTCTCCATCGGGGTCATCTCCGATATCTCGTCGAACCTCGGGGCGACGAAGGGCATCGTGGGCGTGATGACGGCGTCATGATCCCTGAACACCTCCTTGTACGAGGCGATCACGTGGAGCCTGACCTTGAGCGCTTTAGCGTAGTACCTGTCCCTGAACCCCTCCATCCGTATGTACGTCCCGAGGAGGATCCTCCTCTTGGCCTCGTCCCCGAAGTACTCCGTCCTGAAGGAGGTGAAGTAATCGTCGAACTTCAGGGATAGGTCCCCCTCCTGCCGCCCGTACCTCATCCCGACGTACCTGGCGAGGTTCGTGGACGCCTCGGCCGTCGCTATTATGAAATATGCCGGCGGGGCGTACCTCAGCGACGGCATGCTTATCCTCCTCACCTCGACGCCTGTGGACCTCAACGTCTCCAAAGAGCGCTCGAAGGCGGAAAGGACGTCCTTGCTCACGCCGGCAAGGGACTCTTCTGGCACTGCCGCCGACCTTATCCTTTCGCCTTTGAGCTCGAGGGGGGGCTGGGCGCACGACGTGGGGTCCCTCGGGTCCTTCCCGGAGATGACCGGCAGGAACCTGGCGAACATCCTGGGGTCCGACGATATCAGGCCCACCTTGTCCAGGGAGCTGCCGTAGTCCACCAGGCCGTGCCTCGACACCCTCCCGTAGGTGGGGACGATCCCGTACGTCCCGCAGAAGCTCGCGGGGCAGCACACGGAGCCCCCGGTGGACGCCCCCAGCGACACGTGCCCGTCGATGACCGCCGCGGCGCACGCGGAGCCCCCCGACGACCCGCCGCACGACCTCTCGAGGTCGAAGGGGTTCTTCGGGACGCCGTACGCCGAGTTCGTGCAGAACGTGCCGAAGCCGAACTCGTCCATGTTGTTCTTGCCTATCAGCTTCCCCCCGGCCGCCCTCATCCTCTCGATGGGGGCCGCGTCGAACACCGGGCGGTGCCCGTCCAGTATCCTGGAGCCGCAGCGCGTCTGCATGTCGGCGGACGTCAGGCTGTCCTTGGCGGAGAACAGGAACCCATTGCCGCCCTCGTCCAGGCTCTCGGCTATGCAGCTGAACATGGAGTACCTCCCGTTCAGCGCATGGAGGCGGGCGAGGACGTCGCTCATAGCAGCCTGGGCCCCCTAACGTAGCCGTCGTAGGTCTTCATGTCCCTCATGAGCTCGGCAGGGTCGAAGAAGATGCCGGGCACGTCGTCCCTGAGGACGTCCGCGACCTCCACGGGGTTCACGCCGTGCCCCTCCCCTTCGGGCGACCCATCGATGATGCTGAAGTAGTCGAGAACCTCGGCCAGGTCCCTGCCGTACCTTTCGAGCTCCTCTTCGGTGAGCGCGAGATGCGCGGCCCTTGCGACCCTCTCGATGGCCTTCCTGTCCATTACGGCCTACGGATTCTCTCTTTTGTTATATTCTTATCCCCTGCCACGCCAGGCGGGACCGCTGATTCGGAGCTGTTCGTCGCCGCAGTTCAGAAAAGCTAATATATTGAGTATGTACTCATTGAGTTGGAAGTCATCAAATGGCGGAGAGTCGACAGCAACAGAAAGCGCGTACGAGAGAGAGGATAACGGAGGCCGCCCTGAGGGTTTACTCCGAGAACGGCTTCTCCACCCCCACGGTGGCCATCGCCAACGAGGCGCAGGTGTCGCACGGGTCGGTGTTCGCCCATTTCCCCACCGTCGACGACCTGCTCATCTCCTCGGTGGAGAAGTTCGCAGGGGAGCTGGCGATGGAAATCCGCCTCCTGACTGCCGGAGCCGACAACGCGGCCGCGCTCCTGGGGATGCACATGGACGTGCTGACGAGGCATGAGGGCCTCTACAAACGGCTGGTCAAGGAGGCGTCCTGCCTGCCGGAGGAGGCGAGGAACTCGCTCATCGCGATACAGTCGGCGCTGTCCTTCCATTTCATGCAGGCGATGGAGGCGGAAATGGGGAAAGGAGGCGTGAAGGACATCCCACTGCACATGATCTTCAACACATGGCTGGGGCTGATCCACCACTACCTTCTGAACAGCGACCTGTTCGCGCCACAGGGGAGAGTGCTGGAACTCCGTAGGGACGAGCTGATAGGGTGCTTCCTGGAGTTGATAAGGAAATGACATCGGAGGAAATAGTATGAAAGAATGCATCGCATGCGGCATGCCCATGGTGGGCGCGGCCGATTTCGCAATGAACGACGAGAGCAAGGACTACTGCGTCCACTGCGCCCGCCCGGACGGCTCCATGCAGTCGTTCGAGGAGAAGAAGGAGAACCTGACCGGCTTCATCGTCAGGACGCAGGGGCTGGCCCCGAGGCCGGCGGAGGCGGCCGCCCTGTCCATGATGAGGAAGCTCCCCGCCTGGAGGGGCGACTTCGACTGAGACTGGGGGGTGGCTTCGCCGATCGGGCCGCTGGCCTGCGGGCAGGGCCGCGACGACGAAGCCCCCGACGTCGGGCTCACGGAGAGGCTGTGCACGGACAGGGGCGGGTGGGCCGCATGCTCACGAGCCGCCATTGCCTGGAACATGCGGTCGGACCATCCCCCTCGTGGGGCCTGATGCCAAGGCAGTCTTATTCGGCTGGCGTGAGGGGGGTTGTGTCAAGGGATGCGCAATCTTTATCTCCTTCCCATCGGCTCTATGGTCACTGTTCACAGGCTCCGCGGTTGGAACGTGCAATACGCCCCATAAGAGGTTGTAATAGCGACTCGCGAAACGAGAATCAATGGACATCGAGAAGAATATGAACAATAAAGAATTGTTTCCGCTGACTCAGTCGTTTGGGTTAGTCCTGGGGGATGCGACCGAGGTGGCTGATGCCATTTTCAATGAGATGAGGAAATACACGAAGGACGAAAACGGAATAGAGTTGGACCGCCCGATATTAGGGAATTTTGACGATGCGATCTATAACAATAAGTTCACAGTCCCCATTACAAGGGTAATAGCGTTTCCGACAAGAACGGAATGGACGATCATCTGGAACAATTCGTTCTTATGTGATGGCTGGGATTCGTTGTGTTATAATTTAACAAGATCCTGCAATTACGATACGTTCCATTTCTGCTCACATGACGCGATTACGACCATGTTGCCCGGATCGTATTTTTATTACAGGTGGGTTGAGAATGAAGTTCTTAAAGAACGTTATGCATGGGCTTGTAAGAACGATAGTGGCAGGTGGGAGTTCATAGAGAAAGGAGAAACGCGTTATTTTGAAACTGTTGAGGACTATGAAGACAGGATGATAAAAAACAGATTAAACGAAGACAAAATGGAAAAGATATTTGATAAAATGGGCATAAATCCGTGGGAAAGAACATCATATAGGTATAATGAGCCATATTTTCAGATAACCAGGACAAAATATCCAGAAACAACAAAAGAAAAAGATGTGGACAAAATAATTAAAAAAACATGATCCATCGCAATAGTCGCGATCCTCCAGCGTAATGGGGGGGGGGGCATGCCGAAGACATGAAGTTAGCATTCTGCGTCCAGCTTTTTTATGCTGCCGACGGGCCGCATCCCGCAGACGCCTTCGATCGTTTTGAGGATATTTGTCATTGGCGCCCTCGTCTGGCATGGTTCTCTCTCTAAGAACACAGGGCGGGAACTGTATGGGGGCGCATCTGCGACATTTCTGAGAGCGGGGCGGGTTTCTGTGAGCCTATTTTTAGGTCTTTTTCAGAGTTTTTCAGATATTCTGAACATAAAGAAGCGCTTGGATGGGGAGGGGAATAGTATTTATACGGACGGGGGGTTATAGTGGTCGGAGATAGTTCCACATCGGCATTATCTTTGAATGTACCTATATTAAATTCTATAGTCATACAAACCCCTTAATTCCCTTTCAACCTCTTTTGCTTTGTATACTGTCACTTCGTACTGGTCTTCGAAGCACTCGGCACGTTCCTTTGACCTGTTTCCTGCATAAACGATGATGTCCCCGTCGCTCACATATTTCTCATCCAGATGGGGATCGAAAAACCTGAATGAACAACCGCGTAGGGCCGCGAAAATCAACGCATTCCTCACTGGTGCCAGCCCCATCTGCCGTTTCGATTTCTTCTCCATGGGTGGTTTTTCGACGATGCCATTGATGCCTACCCAGTCAGGGTCGTCTGAAATGTAGAATACCGTTGGCTTGAGCATGTGTCTGCTGATATCGATGGGTTCTTCGTTCAACCACTTTATTTTGTGTATGCTGGATACATCGATGTAATTGCACTCTACTTCAAACACGCCCTCCCAAACATCCTCCAGATTTTTGATCGTCAACCCCAGTTTGGCGTTGTACAGCTTGATGTCCGTGAGGAAAGCGACGATATCCGCAAAGGATATCAAGGGATGAACCTCGTCGCCATGGCTCACTATAGAGATGTCACTAGACCTTTCTAGCTCCCTCCATGCAGTGGTCTCTTTCGAGGTGAAGGCGTCTATCACCAGCTTGCTGCCCTTGCCTCTCCCAAACCTCTTGTAGTTCCATGCAGATATGTATGAGAACATCGGGCCGAGGTTCTTCAGGAACTCTTCTGTCCCGACGCTGTATGCGCCGCATCTCTCGCCCCCCACCGCCACTCTTCCTGCAGGTTTTGTCGGCAACACGACATAACTGAAATGCACATGTGCCACGAACCTGCTGGTTGAGTTGACGAGCTGTTGCGCAAACGCCACGGCTTTACGTGCCCCTATGTCATTCCTCAACATCGAGGCGGAGTAGATGCAACTGGCGTCTTCGATGCCGAACGCCTCTGACAGATCCGCCGTGGATTCGATGTAGGCTTTGGCGAACCCCTCCGGGTCGTCGAACGCCACCCCGACCCCGAGCGGGGTGAAGAACGACACCTCCGGACGCCCGCCGTCAACCTTCCTTTCTCTCTTGAAATCCTTAGAATCAAAAGCAACACACCTCATTTTCATCACTGGCTTTCCCCACGCCCTCTTTGTTTATAAGCCAAATGGGGGGGTCACCGAATTGACCGAAAGTGACCCCGTCCCGCCGCCATAAACGACACAATAGAGCCGTGCGATGGGGTTTTAAGCACGGTGGGAGGGGGCGTCGTGAGAGAGCCACTAAACTCCCTCGGATCGGATATGATTTATGCAGAGTTTGAATAGGCGACGGCCATGGGCCTCGGTCCCTACTGTGGGTGGAACATGCTCAATGACATCCGGATTGTGTCGGCGAAGAACGTTCGCGCCATCATTGAGCGGATCCAATCTCTGCCCCGCAGTCCGCGGGCGAACCCCGTCAGGCAAGCGGGAGATGTTGCTCCGATAACCCTATATCTTGACCAGGCGTTCAAGGAGCAGGAGAAACACACAATGCCGAAACCAATGATGAGCGGCGAGGACATCGAGCGGGACACCAGGCTGCACGAGAGCCTTTCCAAGATCGAACATGTGGTCATCGTCATGAGCGGTAAGGGCGGGGTGGGGAAGAGCACCGTCTCCTCCAACCTCGCCATGGCCCTGTCCATGAGAGACCGCCGCGTCGGCCTGATGGACATCGACATCACCGGCCCCAACATACCCAAGATGTTCCGCATAGAGGACGAGAAGCTTCACGCGAACGAGGAGGACAGGCTCATCCCTGTGGCTGTCCCGCCCTCCCTCAGCGTGATGTCCATGGGCTTCCTGCTCCCGGACAGGGACTCAGCCGTCATGTGGCGGGGGCCCATGAAGGCGAGCGCGATAAGACAGTTCATAGAGGACGTGGAATGGGGGGGTCTGGACTATCTTGTCGTGGACATGCCCCCCGGGACCGGCGACGAGGCAATCACAATCGCCCAGCTCATGCCCAAGGCGGACGGCGCCGTCATAGTGACGACGCCGCAGGACGTCGCACTGCTTGACAGCAGGAAGTCCATCACCTTCGCATCCCAGATGAAGCTGCCCGTGATAGGACTGGTGGAGAACATGAGCGGGTTCGTCTGCCCGCACTGCGGCGAGCTCACGGAGGTCTTCGGGTCGGGCGGCGGCGAGAGGACCGCCGAGGCGCTGAGCATACGGTTCCTTGGCAGGGTTCCCCTCGAGCCTAACGTGGCCGTGTCAGGGGATTCGGGCATGCCGGTCGTCGCCGCCGACCCAGGGTCGAGGTCAGCGGTCGCTTTCGACAGGATAGCGGAGAACGTCATAAGAGAGGTGGAGAAAGGATGAAGGCCGTCGTCATCGCGGAAGGGGACACGTTGGACTCATACGTCGCGGAGGACTTCGGCCACGCCCCGTTCTTCCTGGTCGTGGACACGGACACGCTGGACTACCATGTGATCGAGAACGAGTACGCCAGGCTGGAGGGCGCGGGCATGAAGGTCGCCGACGCGATAGCCGGGCTCGGCGTCGATGCGGTCATCACCGGCGGCATAGGCTCCCACGGCCTCGAGATACTCGGCAAGGCGGGCATACACGTGGCCTATGACGAGGAGGGCACCGTCGAGGAGTGCGTGGGTGACCTCAAAAGGCGGCTCGCTCTGAGGAAAGGGGCCGGGTCAGACTGACCTCTCGTCCCCCCAGATGACCTTGTGGAGCTGGGGCAGGACCCTGACGGGCAGCCCCCTCCTGACGACCTCTTCCGCGATGTACCGGATGTCCGTGCCCCCCACCGGGCTGAATATCACGCTCGCGGGGACGGGGTTCTCCCCCATGAAACGGACGGCGTACTCCAGGTCCTCCTGGCCGCCGATGACGAACTTCAGCTGATCCTTGACGCCGATATGTTCCAGGTTCGACAGGAGGTTCCTGTCCGACATGCCGGAGGAGGGGCATTTGACGTCGAGGCTTACTATCACCCTCCCGTCCTTCGGTATGCCGGATATGTCCACCGACCCGTTCGTTTCTACGACGACCCTCTTACCCGCCGCGACGAGCCTCCGCAGGAGCTCGGGCGCGTCCTCCTGGAGCATCGGCTCCCCGCCGGTGAGGCACACGTCCATGGCATCGCCCACCGCCGCCACGATCTCGCCCACGGTCTCCTCTGCCCCGCCCTCCCATGCGTAGCCGGTGTCGCACCATGCGCATCTGAGGTTGCACCCGGCCGCCCTTATGAAATACGTCGGGACGCCTATGGTCTGCCCCTCGCCCTGGATGGACATGAACCTCTCGCAGACCCTCATCTCACACCTCGTACCCTATCTCGTCCTCGATCCCCGCCTCCCTGAACCCTTTGAGCCTCAGCAGGCAGGAGTCGCAGCGGCCGCAGGCCCTCTCGCCCCCTTTGTAGCAGGACCACGTCAGGTGGAGCGGGGCGCCCAGGGCCTTCCCTTCCCTGACTATGTCGGCCTTGGAGAGGCCGATTATGGGCGTCCTCACCTCGACCGCCCTGCCCTCCGTCCCTGCCTTGGTGCCCTCTGCGAGCATCCTGCGGAAGGCGTCGAAGAACTCCGGGCGGCAGTCCGGGTAGCCGGAGTAGTCCACCGCGTTAGCCCCTATGTACACGGCGCCGGCGCCGATGGACTCGCAGATCCCGGCGGCCATGCTCAGGAAGATTATGTTCCTGGCTGGAACATATGTGGACGGGACCTCCCTGCTGAGGTCCCCCTCCCTGTCGGAGGGGACCTCCATCCCGCCGTCGGTCAGCGCCGACCTGAAGGACGACATGTCGATGTCCATCACCATGTGCCGTATCCCGTAATGGCGGCAGACGGCGGCGGCCGCGTCCAGCTCCCTGGAGTGCCTCTGCCCGTACCTGAAGCTCAACGCCACGGGCTCCGTCCCGTCGCCGATCGCGGCCGCCAGCGTCACGGTGGAGTCCAGCCCCCCCGACAGCAGCACGACCGCCTTGGGCATCACAGCACCTTCGTGTGCCACGCCGTCTGCCCGCGCTCCTCGTCCAGCCCTATGGACACGCTCCTGACCGTCGGGGGGAGCTCGGTCTCCCCGACTACCCTCTCGGCCATCATCCTGGCCATCTCCTCGGCGGTGGTCGTCGCGATGTCCAGCATCAGGACGTCCTCCGCAGGGAACACGTACCTCTTGCCGCACGACGAGACCTCGACCGACCCGTCCCTCTCCTCTATCCTGACTATCCCGGACGCCGCCGGCAGCAGGACCTTGTGGTCCATCTCGGCTGCCATCTCCCTCAGCCTCCTCTTGAGGACTACGAAGTCCATCACCATGCCGTCCGCCCCTGTCTCCCCCTCGATCCTCATCCTCACCGCATAGCTGTGGCCGTGCAGCCTAGAACACTTCTCGTGCATGGGGATGAAGTGGCAGGAGGAGAACCCTATCCCGGCGTGGCCGCCGTCGATCTCTATGATCATCCCCTGCCCCCTGCGAGCGTCATGGCGAGTATCAGCGAGTCCATGTAGTCCGTCTTGACCCTGGAGGTGTCCACGAACACCTTGTCTATGTTAAGCACCGGCGCGCCCATGGCCACCGCATCTCCTAAGAAGTGCAGCGCCCTGAATATCAGGTTCCCCGATATCCCGTCGGGCGCGATTATCAGATCGGCCTCTTCCACAGCGGACTCGATCAGTATCTCCGCGTGGTAGGAGTCGTACCCCTCCTTCTGGAGCATGGACACCAGCTCCTCCGCGTCCTCGATCGTCCTGTCGACGTACTTGTTCCTGCCCTTGTCCCCGCTCCTGCCGCCGGACATGACCGCTATCCTCGTCCCTGCGCCGAGCTCCTTCATCAGGGCTATCGACCTGACGACGATGCTGTGCTTCTCCTCTACGGTCCACCCCTCGTCGATGCCGACAGGCGCCATGAAGAATGTGCGGCCCCTCGGCGGCTCCATTATGACCAGCCTCTCCAGCTCCTCGACCCCGGCCCTCTCTTTCAGGACGGGGAGGAGGGCGGAGGAGGGCATGTCCCCCCTGACCGCCGCGTCTATCCTGCCGGAGAAGAGGTCGTCCACCAGCTCCGCTGGGTCGCCGTATATTCTGACGCCGTCCTTGTTCAGCGTGCGGACGCTGTTCTCGACGTGCCCGGAGGAGGTGCCGCGCCCGATCCCCACGCGCACGTCGGGGAGGCTGCTGTGCAGGAGGTCTTTGACTGTGAACATCGAGCGTCCATTATGTCCTGCGTATTAAGGATTTGTGGCATCGCGGAGGCTGACCTGACACCACCTAACTCGCTACATGTAGCGTCGCTGTTTGATAAGGGGGGATTGAGAGTGCAGGCCATCATGGATGAAGAACACACGTTTGACGGCACCGAAGATGCCGCCGGCCCCTCGGCCCCGACGATGTCCGCAGATGGAGAGAAAGGAGGCTGGCACCAAAAAGGGGACGGCGGGTGGAGCCGCGGGTTTGACAATGACGCATTGACCGCGCTACTGGCGATGAAAGATGACTTCGGCAGACGGCTGGAGTTGGCCTCTGACAGGCAGAATGCCATGGTGCAGTCCATAGGCATAATCCTAGCTTTCGCATCTATTCTGCTAGGGGAGACCGTGCGCTTAATCCACACGGGCCAATGGGGCGCTTGCGAGGCGGTATCGGTGACCGCGATGCTGTCCTGCTGCATGACGGGCATCGCGACAATCTGGGAGTGGAAGAGTTGGAAGCTCTACACCGGGTTCTATTCGGACGATGTCGTGAGAGCGTTCAGAGGCTGGAGGTTCGTTGACTTACACTACATGCTCGTGGGAGGTGTCCTCATATCCCATGACGCAATGACCAGAAACAATTATATCCTAAGGAGAAGGATATCCTGGATGGTGTTGTTTCTCATCTCGGGAACGTTATCCACAGTGACTGGCATGGTGGTATGATGGGTCTGAAAGACATGTTCAGAAGAAAGCCGAACCCATACACAAAGTGGCTCCAAGAGGGGGAGGAGAAGAACAAGCACACCTTAGAGATCATCCTGCCGCCGATGGACGAGAACGGTCGCTTCGTCCCGGACCGGTCCAGACCGGGGGTTCCGCTGTACGAGTATATCGAGAAGGTCATGAGGGAGAACCCATGATTCGGAGCAGACGGCGGCCACAGATGACCGACCTGGACGATGACCACTGAAGCCGTATCCATGGTGACTGAAATAGCAATCGAATGAATCTACGATGCGGTAGCTATGCAACAATTATATCTTAAAAAAGAGAGTGTCGTGGATGGCGTTGTTCCTCCTCGCAGGAACGGCATCCACAGTTACAGGCATGGTGATGTGATGAACCTTAGGGACATGTTCAGCAGATGTCGCACCCCTGACACAAGGGGCCTCCAAGAGGGGGATGAGAAGAACAAGCGCACCATGGAGATCATCCTGCCGCCGACGGACGAGAAGGGGCGTTTCGTCCCGGACCGGTCCAGGCCTGGGATGACGATCCCCGAATATCTCAAAACCTTCGACATGGAGGGGCCGTAACCCAATGGTGTGATGACAACACGCAACCCTTTCATCACATAACCGAATTACAATATATCCTGATACAGAGTTTCATCTTATAACCGAAAAACGAAGTGGTAAAGGGGAAGGGGCGGGAACGCCACATCGGTTTTTAAAAGGATGAACGCGGTTTGCTCACCGCACCTCGGTCGCAAGGTTGTCGATCGCATCCTCCATGGTGCAGCGTAGCTATAGCCCAGCCCAGAGGGCGGGCGCCTTCATGCCCAGCCTTGGCTTGACAAATAGATGGTTACAGGGACCCTATCGAGTCGAACTCGTACCCGTCCCACTCCCTGAGCCCGAGCGCCACCTCCGCCTCTGTGACGGTCAGCATCGGTTTTGAGTATCGGGCGGAGTCATCCGTCGCTATCCTCGGGCAGGCGGTGCAGACATAGGCGTCCACCTTGTAATGCAGGAGCGCGTCCGGCCCGACCTCGTTGAGCAAGACCATGTACGCCTTCTTCCCCTGACCCCTTATCCTCTCGGCGAGGGAGTCCGCGGCGGCCCGCCTCTCCTGTCCCGGCTTGGAGCAGACTATCACTAGGAAGCTCTCGGCGGACCTCGCCCTCTCGATGGCGGCGAACCTCCTCCTGACCATCCTGTCCCTCGCCTCGTCCACAGACCTCACCTCCCCTGTGAGCGGATCAAGGACGAGGACGGCCCTCTTCGTCCCGAAGGATGCGGCGAGGGGGTGGAAATCGCCCTCGCCGATGTACAGGAACGCGTCCACTTCCCTGTTCATGGAGGTGGCGGCGCTGAAGTCGCACCCGAGCACCTGGCCGGGGTGGCATATCCTGCCGTCGCCCGTCCCTACGGACACCTCCTTCCCCATCCCCTCGAGTGCCTCCTTGGCCTCCGGGATCAGCCCGACGTACTGGACGGTCGCGAGCAGCCCGACCCGTTTCGGGAGCCTTTCCGCCGCCGCCCTGACGGCATCCCCTATTTCAAGGTCGGCCCTCGCCTCCACAAAGAGGACGTCCCCGCCTGCATCCTTGGGGCGTATGGGCGAATGCCCGAAGTGTACCAGCGCGTCCGCGTGCTTTTTATAATCGGCGAACAGGTCGCAGGCGCCGTAGCAGGGGTCGCCGAGGACGACCACCCCGGCCCCCGTGGAGGCCGATAAGAAATCCGATATGCGCAGGGCGTCGGCCTTGAGCCCTTCCGGCAGCTGGACCGCCACCGTGGCATAGCCCCTCCCTCTTATCCAGGAGGCGACGGCGTCCAGCTCCAGGTCGAACATTTACCTCATGTATTCCTGTCCCTTCTCTATCTCGACGTAGCAGGGGGACGGGAACTTCATGGACGCCTTCCAGAGCGCGGTCTTGGCGACGTTCGCTTTCTCAGGGGTCACGCTGACGGTGAGGATCGCCTGGTCGCGCTCGAGCCTGGCCGCCGTGCTGACGTTCTTCCCGAACGCCGAGCGCATGCCGCTCGAGACACGGTCGGCGCCCGCGCCGGTGGCGAGCTTGTTCTCCCTTAGCACGCAGTGGGGGTACGTCCTCACCTTGAGGTAGTAGTTGGCGGACCCCGCCTGGCTGGAGAGCATCTTGTTGGCGGCTATGCGCCCCGCCTCCAGCGCGGTGTGCCTTATCTGCACCCTGTTCTTGACTTTGAGGGTGAGGGTGATCGGGAACTCCCCGCTCGCGTTCCCCATGTCGAACTGGTTCAACCTGCTTGCCGGGACGCCTCCCATGTATTCGCGGCGCGTGAACGCCTGTCCTGTGATCCTTCTGTACATCGATGCGGGCTTTCTTACCATTTGCGCCACCTGTGTGGAATGTGATAGAGCGACAATCCCCAATTTCTATTTAAAGGCTATTGCCTCCGCCATGTGCCTTGGAAAGCGGCCCTCCTTATAGTAAGAAGAAGGGAACCCGTAAAAGAGCCTTGTATTCCGGGGGCAGCTGAGCCCCGCCGCGCCCCCCGCGGCAACCAATTATATGGGGGGAGCGGTTGAGGGGTGCATGGGTAAGCTTGCGGACAGGGCGGTGGTGGTCGGCCTCGGTAGCCCGATAATGAGCGACGACGCCGTCGGGCTCAGGGTGTCCGAGGCCGTGGAGGCGCTCGGGCTGCCCGACGTCGACGCGCTGCAGGAGGCGGTCGGCGGCCTCGACATAATCCCCCTCATCTCAGGGTACAGGCACGCGGTGATCGTGGACGCGATACTGACCGGGGCCCACGAGCCTGGAACTGTGATGATCTTCGACATGGACGGCTTTGACTGCACGGTGGCGGACGCCCCCGCGCACGGCTTCAACCTCGCCACAGCCATAAGGATCGGGCGGGGCATGGACGGCGGCTCCATGCCGGAGGCAATAAGGTTCGTCGCCGTCGAGGTGGAGGACCTGATGACCGTTAGCGAGTCGATGACGCCCCGGGTGGCCGCCGCCGTCGGGCCTGCGGCAAACGCCGTCCTGCACGTCCTGGAATCGCTCAGACGTCCGGGCCGGAGCTGATGAGCGCCTCGATGGCCTTGTCCTTCCTTCCGAGGACGGACACGTTCAGCGCCGACCCCTTTATGACGTCCGCGGCGACCCTCATGACATCCTCCTCCGTCACGGCGGACAATGCGTCCAGCCGGTCGGCCAGCGTCCGCGGCCTCCCGCTGAGCAGGAAGTCCCTCCCCAGCACGTACATGCGCCGCTCGGTCGACTCCATGGACCTCACCAGCGAGCCCTTGACCAGGTTCTTCGTCCTCTCCAGCTCCCCTTCCCGGAGCCCCTCGTCCCTCATCTCCCTGTAGACGCGGGCGACTGCCTCCAGCGCATCGGCGACGTTCTCGCTGGTGCATGACATGCACGTGTACATGGCGCCCGCATCGGAGTGCTGCTCCATCATGTTGTACACGGCGTACACGAGCGCCCTCTCCTCCCTGACCTCCTGGAACAGCCTGGAGCTGATCCCGGAGCCCAGCGCCGCGCTCAGCAGCGCGAGCGGCGCCTTGTCCCGGTGGTCCGCGCCGTAGGACGGGAACCCCATCGCGACGTGGTAGTGCTCGGACCTGTTCTTCCTGAAACTGTGCCCCGCCTTCGGGGGGGCGGGCCTCTCCCTCTTAGTCTCCTTCTTGCCTGAGAGTCCGTCGAACCTGTCCTCCGCCCACGAGAGGACCTCGTCCGGCTCGACCGCCCCCGCCGCGAAGACCGCGATGTTCGGTATGCCGTACCTCTCCCCGTAGTACCCCCTGAGGTCCGCGGCGGTCAGCCCCTTCACTATCTCCTGCGTCCCGCCCTCGTCCCTGGAGAGGGGGTGGCCCCTCCATATGTTAGCCGAGAAGACGTCGTGGATGTAAGTCTCCGGCTCGTTCTCGATCATGCTCAGCTCCTGGACGACGATCTTCTTCTCGAGCTCCACGTCCCCCTCCTTGATCAGGGGGCCCGCCACCACCTCGGCGACGGCGTCCCTCGCGACGCCCTTCGTCTCCTTTATCGTCACCGCGTAGAAGGCTGTCATCTCCTTCCCGGTGAAGGCGTTCATCTCCCCGCCCGCGCCCTCCATGTCCTTCGCCATCTGGTAGGACGACCGGTTCTCCGTCTCCCTGAACACCACGTGCTCCAGGAGGTGCGATATCCCGTCTATGCCGTCGCGCTCGTCCCTCGACCCCGTCCTCACGCCGACCATGTACCCCGCGCTCCCGCACCCGGGCACACTCTCGACCAGCACGGGCACGCCCCCCGGCGTCCTCTCGAAGCTTATCTTCCCGCTCATGCCCGCAGGATTGCGTGCGAGTAATTATACGTTCACAACCGATACGGCGTGCATCATGGCGGAGATGAAGATAATAAGGTACTCCGAGCAGAGGTACGACGACCCCACCGCGATAGTCGGCCTCCCCGGGATCGGTCTGGTGGGCTCGATACTGACGAGCTTCGCGATAAGGGAGCTGGACATGGAGGTCGTGGCCGCCGTCGCGTCCCCCGACTTCCCCCCCTACACCCTGATCCAGGACGGGAACCCGTACCCCCCGGTGCGGGTGTACGGGTGCAGGAGGGAGAACGCGTCCGGCGAGTGCGGCGACCTGGTCATCGTGACCTCCGAGATAACGCTCAGGCCGGAGCTGTACTACGACCTCAACACGGCGCTGACCGGGCTTTTCAAGGAGATGGGCGTGTCCAGCGTGATAGCGATAGAGGGGATACCGCAGTTCGAAGAGAGCGGGGGCATATTCGCCTGCGGGTCGTCGGCGGCCTCCAGGGAGAGGATCGAGGGGCTCGGCCTCAAGCCGCTGGAGGACGGCCTGGTGAGGGGGCTGACCGGCATAATGCTCTACGAGGCGTTCTACTCCGGCATGGACGTGATCGCCATGCTCTGCCCCGCCAACCCCGCACTGCCCGACCCCAGGTCGGCGGCGAGGATGCTCGAGCCCCTGTCCAAGCTCGTGCCGGAGCTGCAGATCGACGCCGGCCCGCTGTACAAGGAGGCGGAGGAGATCGAGAGCAAGATCAAGCAGCAGGAGTACGGGTACGAGGTCGCCCCCAGCGACATCCGGCAGCTGTACGGGTGACCCTTATGCAACTGGTCCCCACCAAGTACTTCGTCACGTCCGGCAGGGCGTCGAGCAGGGTGTCCGGCCTCAACGCCTTCGACATGGCCCTCATGTCCGCCGGGATATGCGAGCAGAACCTGGTCGCCGTCTCGTCGGTCATACCCGAGGGGGCGGTGATGACCGCCCCCGCCGCGATCCCCATGGGCGCGGTCACCCACTGCGTCATCTCCCAGATCAGGGGGGAGGGCGGCGCTATCTCCGCCGGCATCGCCTACGCCCTCCGCGAGGACGGCAAGGGGGGGTACGTGGCGGAGGGGCGCCTCGAGGGGCCCGGCGAGGGCCTGAGGTCCGAGCTGGAGAGGAGGGTCGGCGAGATGTCGAGCGCCAGGGGCGTGGCCTTCGGGGAGACGCGCTTCCTTATCGAAGAGATGGATGTTCCAGATGGAATGTACGGGTGCTGCCTGGCGGCGCTCGTGTTCACGGAGTACAGATGACATACGCCATAGTCGCCTGCGGCAGGTGCGGGCGCCATAGGATGATCGACCGTTCCTCCCCGACCTCGGCGTGCCCCTTCTGCAGCAGGACGGAGGCGAACAAAGGCCTCAGGGCCATATTCGAGGATGCGGATCAAAACGCCGTCAGGGAGGCTCTGAGGAGCATGCACCCGGTAGAGGCCCCGGAGAAGAGGAGGCAGGGCGCCGACCCGGACCCGCTCTCCACGCTCATGTACAGGTACGAGAGCTGCGTGGACCTGCAGGAGAGGATGGCTCTCCTCGCGAGAGGCCTGACGGACATATACGGCACGTTCACGCTGGAGGACGTGGAGAGGATCGACGAGAGGAACGCGGAGAAACTCCTGAGAGCGATGCTGGAGACCTGCCTGGTGCATGAGGTCAGGCACGGGCTTTACAGCGCCTGATGCCGCCGTAAGATCGGAAAGGCTTAATAAAGGGGAAAATATCTGCGACGAGGGGTGCGAATATGGAAACACAGAACAGGGAATTGAAGGAATCGTGGCATCCGAAGTACCTCAGCACCCTCTGTGCGTTCGCGAACACCTCTGGCGGCGTAATGATAATCGGCATCTCCGACAATGGCGACATCATCGGTGTGAGAAACCCGCAACGCGTCCTAAAGGTCATACCTGACGACATCCGAAATAAACTCAGCATAACTGCGTCTGTCGAGGAAACCGTCGAGAAAGGTAAAACATGCATCAAGATAACAGTAGGGAAGGGGTTCCGCTATGTCGACCTAGACGGCGTGTTCTACAAACGCGTGGGGAACACCACGCAAAGGGTCACGGGGGATGAGCTTAACTCGTGGATCCTTTCCAACATGAGGACATCGTGGTCAGGCATCCCTGCGAAGGGCATCGGAATCGAAAAGCTCTCAAAGGATGCCATCGATTTCTTCGTTAAGAAGGGGCTGTCTTCGGGGCGCATGAGCCCGAAAGCGGCAGAAAGCGATCACGAAACCATACTCGGGAACTACGACCTGGTGGGCGACGAGGGGGTTCGCAACTCCGCGGCAATACTGTTCCTGGAGGAGCCTGGAAAAATCTTCAGCTCAGCTAGCGTGAGCATCGGCGAGTTCAACGACGACGACATCCTTCTCAGGCTCGACCTGATCGACTGCCCAGTAGTCATGCTGCCAGACCGCGTCATGGACAAGCTCCTGAACAAGTACATCAAAGGTGTCGATGACATCGTTGGGCTGATGAGGGTGACGAGATACCCGTATCCAGAGAAGGCGTTGCGCGAAGCGGTCATGAACAGCATATGTCACCGCGACTATCAAGGCGTCGAGCAGACGTACATACGCGTATACCCAGACCGCATCGAGGTGTCCAACCCGGGGAGGCTCCCCGAAGGGTGGGATGAGAATAACATTTTCAGGAAACACGGTTCCGTTCCAACCAATCCGGCAATCGCAAGGGTGTTCTTCGAGATGGGGTACATAGAGAGGTTCGGTTCGGGCATAGAGATGATGCGCAACGAGTGCGTAGCTATGAACGTGCCTGAACCGGAGTACAATATGGACATGGGGCGCGTCGAGGTCGTATTCAGACTTCCAGAGAAAGAGGACAAATACACGCCTATAGCCAACCTCACAGAAAGGGAATCGATTATATACGCGTTGATATGCAAAGGTGACATGTCCACGATAGACGAGATATCGGAGGCCACAGGCATACCTCACAGGACTGTAAGAAGGGATGTGTCTAGACTTATTGAGGGAAAGTACATACAAAAAGTAGGTGGGGACAGATATGGGAAATGGGTATCCCTTTCAAAATAAAAATGATCCCTATTCTTGCGTCCTTTTCTATCCTTGTCCTCACGTTGGCCCGCTGGTGGCCCGCTGGTGGCCCGCTGGTGGCCCGCTGGTGGCCCGCTGGTGGCCCGCTGGTGGCCTTGTGAACAAAAGTCTGTGATGTGGCAAAGGGATTGAGACCTCATGGGGCAAACTATGGTAGTCGGATTAAGTTGTGATTCCATTAGTTCCTACGTGGGCATCCATTTGCAGCCCTCGGCATCACTTCGGCACGTCCTTCCTCGCCTTGCCCTCCATCCTGAGGACCTCCCTGACCACCCTGGACAGTTTCACCCTCATCGTATAATAGAAGTACGCCGCCGCGACTGCCAGCGCAAGGATGAAGAACACGTACAGGGCGGCCTCGCCCTGCGAGGCGAATGCCGCGAACAGGACTAGGCTGAAAACCAGGTTGACGAATATGGCCTGCAGGGCGAACTCCATGGGCTTCCGCCTTGCGATCCCCTCCCCGATCGTGGAGCCAGCGGCTGACAGGATCAGTATGTAGGACAGCGCCATCATGAACAGCCATACGTAGTCCGTCGCGCCCAAAGGCACGCCCTCCTCTGCGAGCGCGGTCCCCAGCGTCCCGAAATAGTATATCGTGCCGAAGGCCATCGTGCACCCCATCCCCAGCCCCAGGCCATAGCCGTAGAACACCGTGTCGGACTTGCCGTGGAACCTCTTGAGATTGAGGACAGCGGTCATCGCGAGGCACTGCACGGCGGCGAACAGCGCCATGTAGACCATGTTCGGCGGGGCCATCAGATAGGTGTAGAGCGCGAAGAGGAGCGTGCCGGCTATCAGCCCCACAACGAAGAGCGAGAAGAACGCCGGGTCGCTGAAGAACGGCTGCTCGACCGCGGGGTAGGTGTACCTCTTCAGCACGGCGTACATCAGAATCAGCGTCGGGGCGAAGGCCATCACCCCGGCGGCGTACAGCATCGTGTCCATCCACCGTGCATACACTGGCGGGGTAATAACCTTTGTTGCATCCGCTCCCCCGCAAGAACCAGAGCGCTCTTTGGGGGAGGGGTGTCAAGTGCCATAGGGAGTACATACAGCCTATGCTTGCGGAGGGACTCATCGAGAAGAACCCGAGGAGAAAAAGATATGTGCCGACAGAGGAGGGGGCGGCGGTCCTGGACATGTTCTCGTGAGCCCTGCCCGCCGATCTCCGCATTGAGTCCCAATAGTCTGCCTCACACAGGGTATATTGCGGTCACGTTGAAGTTGGCTGGCTTGTACCCCACGTTGAACCAGTAGCTCTGCAACAGGCCTGGGGTCGTCTCGCAGTAGTAGTATTTGCCGTTCAGGTAGTTGTAGTACGTGCCGCTCCCCCCTTCCACGTCCAGGCCTACGGCCAGGTGGCCCGCCCCGTCGGCGTTCACCCAGAACAGAACCGCCCTGTATCCGAGCTCCTTCATCAGCGCGGCGTAAAGGATCGCGTGGTCCTCGCAGTCGCCCTGGTTCCTCCACAGCGTCTCGGAGGGGTAGTTCCAATGCTCGGTGGTCGCGTCCCCGTCCTTGTCGTACTTGTAAGGTATGCTCTGGACGAAGTGGAGGACGTAGTTGGCCCGGTCTATGTCGCTCCACCCCGACGTCCTGTTCTTGAACTCGTTGGCTATCGCCTTTATGACGGGGTCGTTGCAGTTGACGAAGCTCGTCAGGTACGGCGGCTGGTAGCCCCTCACGATGGGGTCGGACGCATACTTGTAGTACCATGCGAAGGTCATGTTGAGGGACACGGAGGCGTCCCTGTTCATGCTCGTGGGGTCCAGGTCGCTGTGGTCGAACGGGTTCCACCAGGCCCCGACGTAGTCCTCGTGGTACTTCCAGTTGAAGGTGGCGGCCTTGTTCTCGTTGACGACGACGTTCGAGGTCTTGGACGCCCTGCCGCCGTCCGCGTAGGTTATCGTCTGCGTCACGTCTACGCCCATCCCCGTGTCGATCCTGACGAAGGTACTGGACCCGCCGCCGTTGATGCCGTCCTCGAACTTCACGGTCTTGCCCGTGATGGTGTCCGTGACGGTCCACGTCCTGTACGCCACCTCGATGTTGTAGAGCGAGGTCATGGTGATTATCGTCGGCGCGCTGTCGGTCGACATGCTCGTCGTGAAGGACGCGTCGTGCAGCACGGAGTACCTGGCCTCCAGCGCGATGTCGGCGCTGACAGTGAAGGTGTAGCTCTGGGTTTTCGACACCAGCGTGGCCCCGGAAAACCACCCGTCGAAAGCGTACCCTGCGGCTTTCTGGGTGACTGAGCAGGTGAAGCTGGACCCGTGCGCCGCTTTCCCGCCGCCTGTGGACAGCGTCCCTGCGCTGGCGTTGTTGATCGAGACCGTGACCGTGTGGCTCAGCGGGGAGAACTTCGCGTTGAGGGTCAGGCTCTCCTGTGCCTTGAAGCTCAGGCTGCTGGAGGAGGAATGGAGCACCCCGTTCTTGTACCAGCCGTTGAAGGAGTACCCGTAGTCCGGGGTCGCGGTCAGGTTGACCGTGCTCCCCGCGCTGTACGTCCCTGCCCCAGACACGGACCCGCCCGCGTCCCTCGTCGTTGCAATCGTATACTGCGTGCCGCCCCCGGCGGAAGATGGCCCCGAGTCCCCGCCGCCATCGCCGCCGCCATCGCCGCCGCTCATCGCGACGGCGGCTCCGCACAACACGGCGACCAC
>WRNL01000002.1 GCA_009776625.1 Methanomassiliicoccaceae archaeon
CCGCCGTTCTGGGAGCCGCCCAGTTTCAGCCGCCTCGCCGGATGCGGGGGCGGCCCCCGCGGGACGAATCCGAAAAGAAATAAATCCTATGCAGATAATCAACATGGCATACCGGCAGTGAAGCATCATGGACAGGGAGACGTTGAAGAATGTCGCTAAGGCGGCGCACCTGGCGTTCAGCGACGAGGAGCTCGACAGGTACGGCAGGGAGCTAGAGGGGATCCTCGGGCTCTTCGACGAGCTCGACGGGGCGCCGGAGGGGGAGGGGTACGGGGTCACCCCCACAGTGGCGGACGGCGTCATGAGGGATGACGTGCCAGGGATCCACATGGATCCCTACGGGCTTCTGAGGGACATGATGACCTACGAGGGCTACGTCAGGGGGCCGAGGCTCCTATGATGCAGACCCATGAATCGCTGTCGAGGCTCAACGGGAGGTACTCCATGTTCCGCATAGTTGCGGACGGCGCGGGCGCGGGCGGCTCGGGGTTCCAGTTCTCCGCCGCCGACAGCCTGACGTCGAAGGACATGGAGACGGCTTGCGGCTCCAGGATCCTGGAGGGTTACCGCCCCGTGTTCGACGCCGCCGCCATCGAGAGGCTCAGGGCGGCCGGGGGTGAGCTCGTCGGCAAGGACAACATGGACGAGTTCGGGTTCGGCTCGTTCTGCACGAACTCCGCATTCGGGGTCCCGAGGAACCCCTTCGACCCGGAGAGGTCCTGCGGTGGCGCCTGCGGGGGGTCCGCCTGCGCCGCGGCCGCGATCGACGGCCACGTGTCGCTGGGGGTCTCCACGAACGGCTCGGTCTGCCGCCCTGCCAGCTTCTGCGGGGTCTACGGCCTCGTTCCCACCTACGGCAGGGTGTCGAGGCACGGCGTCATAGACTGCGGCGGCTCCGCCGACACCGTCGGGCTGCTCTCCGCCGACCCAGGGAGGCTGTCCGAGATGCTCCCCGTGATCTCGGGCAGGGACCCGAGGGACCCGACGACGTCCGCGCAGCCTGGCCCCTGGCCCAGCGGTAAGAGGATAGGGTCGGTAGCCGTGCCGGAGGAATCCCTCGAAGGGGTCAGCAAAGGCGTCCTCTCCGCTTTCGAGTCGTCGCTCGAGGCCGTCAGGGGCATGGGGGTCGATGTGGAGATGGTGAGCATGCCCTCCATGAGGTACGCCCTGCCCGCGCTCGAGGCGCTGATATCGGCGGAGGCGTCCACGTTCCTCGCGAGCTTCGTGGGCATGAGGTACGGCCGCCAGGACGGCGACCTCGCCCTGAAGTTCGACGACTACTTCACGTCGATGAGGACCCGTTTCTTCGGGGACGAGGCGAAGAGGAGGATCATCCTGGGGACGTACTCCAGGACGGCCGCGTGCAGGGACAGGTACTACGTCAAGTCGCTCAAGGCCAGGCTCCATGTCGTCTCATTGTACAAGGGGGCGTTCGCGGACCACGACGCGGTGCTGACCCCCACCGCGCCCTTCGCCGCCCCGAGGCTCGACGAGATAAAGGGGATGCCGCCCGTCGAGGAGTACGGCGCGGGGCGCCTGACCGCGCCCCCCTGCCTGGCGGGGGTGCCTCACCTCTCTGTGCCGTGCGGCTACGACAGGGACGGGATGCCGATGGGGATGCAGGTCGTGACCGACCACTGGAACGAGGGCGCCCTCCTGGCCTTCGCCGAGGAGTGGGGCTCCGCGTTCGACGCGAGGCGCCCGGAGGTGCCGCCATGATGATAGGGTTGGAGATACACGTCCAGCTCCCCACGAAGTCGAAGATGTTCTGCTCCTGCCCGACCACCGACGCGGAGGGGCCCAACACCCACGTCTGCCCGGGGTGCCTCGGGATGCCGGGGACAAGGCCCGTGCTGAACAAGGGCTCCGTGGAGTGCGGGATAAAGCTGGCGAAGATGCTGAACTGCGAGATACCGGAGACCATGTGGTTCTCCAGGAAGACCTACTTCTACCCCGACATGAGCAAGGGCGTGCAGGTGACGCAGTTCGACCACCCAGTCGGCAAGAAGGGCGTGTTCCTCCTGGACGGGAAGAAGCCCATAGGGATAACGAAGATACAGCTCGAGGAGGACCCGGGGAAGACGAAGAGGTTCGGCGACCAGTCCTCCCTCGTCGACTACAACAGGGCGGGGATGCCGCTGGCCGAGATAGTGACGGACCCCGACCTCGCCTCGCCCGCCGAGGCGAGGGAGTTCCTCAGGCAGATGATAACGGAGATCCGCCATGCGATAGACCTCCCCGACGACGGCGAGCGGAGCATACGCTGCGACTGCAACATCTCCGTGGGGAAGGAGAGGTGCGAGGTGAAGAACGTCAGCGGCCTGAGGAACGTCGAGAGGGCGCTGACGTTCGAGATGGTGAGGCAGACGAAGGTCCTGAGGGCCGGGGGGAGGATAGAGAGGGAGACCCGTGGCTTCGACGAGGAGAGGGGGGTGACCTTCTCGGTCAGGAAAAAGGAGTTCGAGGGGGACTACGGGTATATAGACGAGCCGGATCTCGGGGTGTTCCACATCGGCGACCTGGCCAGGGCCACGGTGGTCAAGGAGAGCCCGGGGGGGATGACGGCGAGGCTCTGCAGGGAGTACGGGATAGACGCCAAGGCCGCCGGGCAGATGGTCTCGACGTCGATGGGGCTCGCCAGGGCGTTCGAGATGATAACGCAGGCGACCGGGTCCGCCCAGACGGCGGTGTCCTGGGTCAAGGGGCCGGTGAGCGCCAACTGGAAGGCGTTCGAGGCCGCAGGGGGGGACCCGGCGGGGATAGCCGAGATAATGGGGAGGTTCAGCGAGGGGCGGATCACGGACGTAGAGGCGGGCATCGAGCTGAAGGCCTACATGACCGGCAGGGACGCGGCGGCGGTTAAGGGGGCGGACGCGGACTTGGGCCGCATCATCGGCGACTACCTGGACGCGCACCCGGAGATCGTCGGCGAGATCAGGAAGAACGAGAGGGCCGTCAACAGGGTCATCGGTCATGTGATGAAGGAAACGGGCGGGAGGTACTCCTCCTCTGACATAGTCTCTTCGACGAAAAAGAGCCTTGAAGGGAGGCTCTGAGCCGACTCTGGGCATCGTCGGAACCCGCTCACGGCATGCGGGGGCGGCGCCTCAGCGGTGGGCGATGCGGCCTGGTTTATATACGCCCCACACAATCCCGGAGCATGAGCGTCCCAGAGGGCCTGAGCCATGCGTCCAAGATATACGATGACAAGCAGAGCCTGATTCGCCTGATGGATTCGAAGGCCTCCACGATGCTGGTGGCATGCGGCATACTGCTCCCCGCTTGCACGATGGTCACCGTGTCCGGAACAAACACGTTCACCGTGCAGTTCTTGACGGCATGCTGCGTGGTGCTGATAGCGCTAACGGTCCTAACAGACATATTCGGGGTCCTGTGGCCGAGAGGGGGCAAAGGGGCGGGGCCGGAGCTGTTCTTCCCTGAAGGCGACGCCGACTCATTCTTCATGACGCTGGCCTCTTCGTCGGGCGACGATTTCCTGAGGGGCTATGCGTCGCAGGTCGTGTCCCTGTCCGAGATATTCGAAACTAAGAAGAGGTACTTCAGGTGCTCCTCCGTGCTGTTCCTGTTGTCGGTCGTCACCCTGACGGCGTTAGTCTTCGCGCACATTCTGGCATGACGATGCACGCCGTATGCGGGTCCCGCCTCACTCCTCGTCGGGCTCTTCCAGGCCGCAGAGGTCCAGGTCGTCTATCGCCAAGGAGATTATCTGCAGCTCCTCCAGCTTCTTCTCGTCCACCTTCGCGGGCGACTTGTCCAGGAGGGACACGGCCTTCTTGTTCTTGGGGAACGCGATCACCTCGCGTATCGAGTCCTTGCCCAACAGTATGGCCAGGAACCGGTCCACCCCTATGGCGATGCCGCCGTGGGGGGGCGCGCCGTAGCCGAGCGCCTCGATGAAGAACCCGAAGTCCGCCTCGATGCCCTCGTCGTCCATGCCGATCTTCTTGAACACCCTCGCCTGTAGCTCGGGGTCGTGTATCCTCAGAGACCCGGAGCCGAGCTCGTTGCCGTTAAGGCACAGGTCGAAGCACGCCCCTCCGACGCCGGGGGCGTCGATGTCGCCCTCCGGTAGGACGAAGGGGTGGTGGAACGCGCCGTGCCGCCCGGACACCGGGTCGACCTCGAACATGGGGCAGTCGACCAGCCAAAGGAACTGCATCTCCCCCTCCGGGATCAGGCCCAGGTCCTCGGCCAGCTTCCTCCTCAGCGCCCCCCCGCCCTCATATGTGGGCTTCCAGGGCCCGGCGATGAGGAACAGCAGGTCCCCCTCCTCCGCGCCCATCCTCTGTTTGATCGCCTCCAGGATCTCCGGCGTGAAGTACTTCGTGATGTTGCTTTCCAGCTTGCCGTCCTTGCACCTCATCCACGTGAGCCCGCCGAGGCCGAACTTCTTCGCCTGGCCGATGTACCTGTCGACGTCGTTCCGCCCTATGCGCTCGCCCGCCACGCCCGACTTCAGGTTCAGGCCGGCGACTATCCCCCCGCCCCTGATTATCCTCTGGAATATGTCGTACGGTGCGTCTTTGACCGTCTCGGTGAGGGGCACGAACTCGAGGCCGTACCTCAGGTCCGGCTTGTCCGACCCGTAGGTCTCCATGGCCTCCCTGTACCCTATGCGCCTGAAAGGCGTGCCGACCTCCTTGCCGTAGAGCCCCTTCCAGACGTGCGCGACCATGCCCTCTATCGTGTCCTGGATGTCCTTCATGTCGACGAAGGACATCTCCACGTCGATCTGCGTGAACTCCGGCTGGCGGTCCTTCCTGGAGTCCTCGTCCCTGAAACACCTTGCGATCTGGTAGTAGCGGTCCATGCCGCCGACCATCAGCATCTGCTTGAACAGCTGGGGCGACTGGGGCAGGGCGTAGAAAGCCCCAGGGTGCACCCTGGACGGCACGAGGTAGTCCCTGGCGCCCTCGGGGGTGGACCTGGCGAGGACGGGCGTCTCGATCTCGAGGAACCCGTTCCCGCCCATGTACTCCCTGACGAGGTGGAGGAACCTGCTCCTGAGCTCCATCGCCTGCGCCATCTCCGTCCTTCTGAGGTCTAGGTACCTGTACCTCATCCTGGTGTCCTCGTTGGGGAGCACGCCCTCCTTCTGGTCCCCCAGCTCGAAGGGCGGGGGCCTCGACCTGTTGAGGAGCTCCGCGCCCGTGACGAGGACCTCCACCTCCCCGGTCGGGTTCCTGGCGTCCTCGGTGCCGTCGACCCTCTTCCTGACCGTGCCGCTGACGGACACTACCGACTCGCGTGTGAAGTCCCTCATCGCGCCCGACAGGGCGGCCGCGTCGACCCCGCCGGGGACGTCCTCCGGGTCGAATACGATCTGAGTTATCCCGTACCTGTCGGCGAGGTCGATGAACGCGACCCCCCCGTGGTCCCTGGAGAACCTCACCCAGCCCTGGAGGCAGACCTCCTTGCCTATGTCCTTCTGCCTAAGCTCCCCGCACGTGTTGGTCCTTCTCATCGCAGCACCTCTATTCGACGGGTTCAGCAAGGGCTGTTTGTATAAAATTTTGTTTGTTCGGGGCCCTCGGCACGCTTTCGCAGGCCCACTTTCGCTCGATTCGGTGACCCCCTAGTTCCGCTTATATACAAAAACGCTCGTGAAGAGATTGGAGACACGGACATGACATCAGAGATACTGCTTATGAACGCGAAATGCGTGGTGCTGGCCGCTGACAGCGCGGTCACGGTGGGGGACAAGATATACAGGGCGGACAAGATATTCAAGCTGTCCCGGAGGCAGCCTATCGCAGTGATGTCCTACGGGAACGCGGACATCTCCGGGATGCCCCTCGAGCTGCTCGTGAACGAGTACCGGTCGAGGCTGGGGGACAGGACGTTCCCCACCGTCGAGGAGTGCACGGCGGACTTCCTCGGGTTCCTGGAGAAGGGCGGGGCGGACGACTTCAGGGAGAACCCTTTCATAACGAGGGGGCACATCGACAGGGAGGTCAGGCGGATGACGCACAGCTTCTGGAAGGACGTGACCGACGAGACCTTCCGGGAGCTGGTGAGCCGGGTCTACGGGGGGATGGACAGGACAGAGGGGAGCGTCGGCGAGCTCTTCAGAACCCTAAGGGGGGACTTCGAGGAGGTCCTCGAGAGGCATCTTGCAAACATCTCCAAGGGGGTGGACCGGTCGAGGGCCGCGACGATGCTCCAGGGGGTCGAGGGCGCGTTGAACGGCCAGTTCATAGAGGAAACGGACAGCGTAGACCCCCACCTGAAGTTCTCAGACCATCAGGTTGTAGTGTCAGAGATCATTGCGAACACGCTCGCCTCCGGCAGAAACCCGGACTACACGGGGATGGTGATCGCAGGGTACGGGTCTGAGGAGTACGCCCCGTCGTATCACGAGCACTTTGTGTACGGGCTGTCCTACGACGGGCTGAACTCCATGGAAAAAAACAGGGTCAGTATCGGCATTGACAATCCCTCGTGGATCAGCCCTTTCGCGCAGGACGACGTTGTCCGATCATTCATATATGGCATAGACGACAACATGTACCTCAAAACGGTCGAGGATTTGAGGGAGATGTTATCTCACTCAGCGGACACGATCATAAAGTTGACCGGTGCAACCGACAAAACCGAGATGGTTAAAAAGCTCAATGTCGAGCTTGTTGAAAAATACAAGAAGGACATCCTGTACTACACCTACAATCATTACAAGTGTCCCATTGAGTCGGCAGTGGAGTTCCTGTCAAAGGACGAGATGGCACTTATGGCAGAATCGATGATAAACTTCATGTCTTTGAAAAAAAGGGTCTCAAACGAGGCGGAAACGGTCAGAGGCCCCGTTGACGTGGCAGTGATATCAAGGAACGAGGGCTTGGTTTGGGTAAAGAGGAAACATTTTTTTAACATGGAACTCAATCCGAACTACAAGAGGTGCTGAAATGTCGGTTAAAGACAGGGTTGTGGAAGACAGGTCGCTGCCGTGGAAGAAGGACAAGCGCGGGCCAATCTTCATCCACAAAAAAGAGGCTTTCGCGGCATACGACGAGGGGCTCCAGGAAATATTTTCTGAATCGAAAAAAGGAGACGGGTTAGTTTCACCATGACGCCTCTCCGCCCATATGCGACACAATACGCAGGCCCGTCCAGCCCCCATAGACTGTATCAGCAAGCCACAAAGGAACACGTCAGTCAAAGAAGGGGTTGTGGAGGAGAGGCCCTGGTGGAAGAAGGACAAGCGCAGGCCTGTCTTCGTCCATAAAGAAGAGGCGTTTGCCGCATACAGCGAGGGGATTCAGAAACTGAAGTTGGAGAAAGATCAGAAGGACGAGCCCGCCCTGTCCTGATGCCCCGCCCTTCCCGCATGTTTATTACATGCGCCCCACATACCCTCCGGCATGACCGACGAGATCTTCAGGCGCGACGGCTATGCGTTCGAGTTCGAGGCCCGCGTCCTGTCCGTCGACGGCGACGAGGTCGAGCTGGACTCCACCGCGTTCTATCCGGGAGGGGGAGGGCAGGTGTGCGACACCGGGGCCATACAGGGCGTCGCCGTCACTGAGGCGTTCTACAAGGGCGGCAGGATAGTCCACAAGGCTCCAGGTAACGGCCTCGTGGCGGGGGACGCCGTCTGGTGCAGCGTCGACTGGGACAGGCGGTACGACCTCATGCAGGGGCACACGGGGGAGCATCTCCTCTTCTGCTCCCTGAGGCGGCAGGTCCCCGACCTCGCCGTCAACAAGATCTTCATCTCCCCGGAGAGCAAGTACCTCGTCGTCGACAGGGACGTGGGCTGGGAGGACGTCCGCGAGGCGCTGGTGTTCGCTAACCGGGCGATAAGGGACAACCTCCCTGTGACCAAGGCGGTCATGAGCCGGGACGACCCAGAGCTCGAGAAGGTCAGGATAAAGAGGGAGAGGATCCCGGAAGGGGAGGACGTCTCGGTCGTGTCCATAGGGGGCATAGACCTCTCGGCATGCAGCGGCCTCCACGTGATGGAGACGGGCGAGCTGGAGATGATGTTCGTGGACCGGAAGGCCTCCGCCGGGAAGGACGGGGTCGCTATACACTTCAAGGTCGGCAGGGAGGCCATGGGTTCCGCGATGGCGCTGGCGAACGCGTGCCTCCAGGTGTCTGACGCGATCGACAGCAAGCCGGAGGACCTCGTGCGCACGGCATCCAACCTTAGATCGGAGTACGATTCGCTCAGGAAGTCGGCGGGGCGCTTCGTGAGGGCGCAAGCCATGGGGCTCGCGCCCACCTCCGTCGGAGGGGTCGACGTGGTCGGCGGGGTGTTCCCCCCGGTCGACAGGTCCGTCCTCTCGGAAGCGGCGGAGGCGCACAAGGGCAAGGGGCGCGTCTGCGTGCTGGTGTCGGAAGGGGAGAGCGCGTCTGTGGTTGTGTCCTCTGGGGCCGGGGGGGTCGACTGCAAGGATGTGCTGTCGAAGGCGCTCGCCGACCTCGGGGGGAAGGGGGGCGGCAGGCCTGACTTCGCACAGGGCGGCACGCCCAGCGGCGTGCTGGCGGAGGACCTCTTCTCGAGAACGATGGAAGAGGTCGTAGGAAGGCTACAATTAATTAAGTGAAGCGTGTTTGAGGTAGCGTATGTCAGGAATGAGAGGCGTGAACCCCCGGCAGATGCAGCAGGCGATGAAGAAGATGGGCATCAAGCAGACGGCCATCAACAACGCCGTCGAGGTCATAATAAGGACCACAGACAAAGAGATAGTCCTCACCAACGTGGAGGTCGTGCTCGTCGACATGCAGGGGAGCCGCAACTACCAGATCGCAGGGGACGAGGAGGTGCGGGAGATCGGCGCGCCGGCATCCCCTGCAAAGGCCTCGTTCCCCGCGGAGGACATCGAGCTGGTGATGTCGCAGACGGGGTGCGGCAGGGAGAGGGCCGTCGAGGCGCTGGAGGGCGCTGACGGGCAGCCGGCGGAGGCCATACTCAACATAATGACGGGGTGAAACCGTGTGTCTAGCTGTGCCGGGCAAGATCGTCAGGATCGAGGGCGACGTGGGGGACGTGGACTTCGGGGGCGTCATCCGGAAGGCCAACATCTCGATGGTGGAGGCCGAGGTCGGGGACTGGGCTGTCGTGCATGCCGGGTTCGCCATAGACATAATGGACGAGGAAGAGGCTCTGGAGACCCTGAGGCTGTGGAACGAGGTCCTGGACAGCGGGCATGCGTCCGTTCGGTGACGGCGCGAATCCAAGCGGTCTGCACATAGGTTAATATAGTTTGTAGTTATGGCAGGATTCGGTCTGACGGTCATAGCGGCGGGGAGACACCCGGTCCCATCCCGAACCCGGCAGTAAAGTCCGCCCGCGTATCTGTCTGTACTGTACTGCGCAAGCGTACGGGAACATAGACACGCTGTCAACCACTTTTTTCTCATCTTGGAGCATGATAACTATTAAAACAACCTCCGCCATCATTCCGCAATGATATTGATCAAGCTTGGCGGGAGCATCATCACAGATAAGACCCAGTACAAGACTTTCAACGCCGCCGCCACCAGAAGGCTGTGCAAGGAGATAGCCGATTCCGGGGCGAGCGCGATGATCGTCCACGGAGGGGGGTCCTTCGGACACGTCCTCGCTAAGGAGCACTCCCTGCAGGACGGGTTCAGGGACCCCCGGCAGACGGCGGCCGTCGCGAGGGTGCAGCACGACATGAGATGCCTCAACCTCATGGTCATAGACGAGCTCCTGAGCGCCGGCATCCCCGCTGTGTCGGTCCCCCCCGGCTCCTGTTTCATGATGGAGGATGGGAGGCTTATATTCGACGACCCCGAGGTCCTCCTCTCTGCATCCCGCCTCGGGATAATGCCGGTTATGTTCGGGGACGTTGTGTTCGACCGCCTGAAGGGGTTCGGGATATGCTCCGGGGACCAGCTGATGGAGGCCCTCTGCGGCCTCTACCGCCCCGAGAGGGCGGTGTTCGTGTCGGACGTCGACGGGCTGTTCGACAAGGACCCGAAAGCGAACCCCGACGCGAGGCTGCTGGCCGAGGTGACCCGCGAGCTCCTCGGGGGGGTGTCGAGCGACAGCGCCGCGGCCGATGTCACGGGCGGGGTGCGGGCGAAGATGGAGGCCATGCTGAGGATGGCGTCCCCCGAGCGGGACTGCGTGCTCGTGAACGGCTCCGCCGAGGGGCGGCTATACTCACTATTAAAGGGGGAGAGGGTTATCTCCACCATCGCGAGAGGAGGACTGTGATGGCCCCCATCAAAGAAAGGAAAGCGGACCACATCGATATATGCCTCGAGGAGAGGGTGGAGCCGGGGTACTGCTATTGGGACGACGTCAGGCTCATCCATGACGCCCTCCCGGAGCTGGACGCCGAGGAGATAGACACGTCGGCCGAGGTGCTGGGCAGGAGGCTGGACTTCCCGTTCATCGTCACGGCAATAACGGGGGGGTTCCCCGGGGCCAAGAGGATCAACGAGAACATCGCGGCGGCCTGCTCCGACCTGAGGGTCGGGATGGGAGTAGGGAGCGAGAGGGCGGGCGTCGCAGGCGTCGAGCCCGACAGTTATTCCGTGGTGAAGGACTACGACGTCCCTCTGGTGATAGGGAACATCGGGGCGCCGCAGCTCGTGGCGCAGCGTAGCAAGGACAGGTTCGCCCCGGACGATGTGGGGAGGGCCATGGACCTGATCGGCGCGGACGTCATGGCGGTGCACCTGAACTTCCTGCAGGAGGTCGTCCAGCCCGAGGGCGACACGAACGCCAGGGGCTGCCTCGACGCCATAAGGGGCCTCGCGAGGGAGCACCCGATAATAGTCAAAGAGACCGGCGCGGGGATATCGAAGGGCGTGGCGCAGAGGCTGAAGGGCACAGGGATACTCGGCATGGACATAGCCGGCATGGGGGGCACCAGCTTCTCCGCCGTGGAGATGTACAGGGCGATGGCCGGCGGCGACACCATAAGGACGAACATGGGCGGGTCCTTCTTCGACTGGGGGATACCCGCCCCCGCCTCCCTCCTCGCGGCGAGGAACGGCCTGCCGATCATAGCGTCCGGAGGGGTGCTCGACGGGATCCACGTGGCCTCGTCCATCGCCATGGGCGCATGCTGCGCCGGGGCGGCGCATGCGGTCCTGCGGGAGGCGACGGAGTCGGCGGAGGCGGTGAAGGAGAAGCTCACGCTGATAAGGGAGGAGCTCAGGGCGGCGATGCTGCTCACCGGCTCAGCGGACATGAAACAGCTTTCAGGCGCCAGATACGTGGTGCTGGGGGAGACGAGACAGTGGGTGGAGGGATTGTTATAGACGCGAAAGAGTATCTTGTGAAGACATCGAAGGAGCTGGACGGCCCGATAAGGCGGTACATCATGGACGAGGAGCCGGCGAACCTCATAGAGGCCGCCAGGCAGTACCCCTATGCGGGAGGGAAGAGGATGCGCCCTGCCATGGCGCTCGCGGCGGCGGGCGCGGTCGGGGGCGACGTGTCCAAGGCCATGCCGTTAGCCGTCGCGATCGAGTACATACACAACTTCACCCTGATCCACGACGACTTCATGGACGGCGACGAGAAGAGGAGGGGCATGCCCACCATCCACGTCGCGTACGACGTGCCGACGGCGATACTCGCCGGCGACGCCCTGTTCGCCAAAGCCTTCCAGATAATCGCGGACCTCGATGTTCCAGACAGGAGCATGAGGGAGATCCTTAGGTACGTCACGCAGGCGGTGTGGGACCTCGCCCGCGGGCAGGAGATGGACGTGAACAACGAGAGGAGGATCGTGTCCGAAGAGGAGTACATCGAGACCATAAGGCTCAAGACCAGTGTCCTCTTCGCCGCTGCGGCGGCGGGCGGCGCGCTCGCCGGCGGCGCCGACGACGGGACGGTGCGCGCGATACACGAGTACGCCATGGCCCTCGGCCTGGGGTTCCAGATATTCGACGACTACCTCGGCGTCGCCGGGGACCCGTCGAAGACAGGGAAATCCGTCGGCAACGACATCCGCAAGGGCAAGTGCACCGCGATGGTGACGCATGCCGTGAGGAGCATCGCCGACCCCGCCGTACTCGAGGAGTTCAAGGCCATACTCGGCGACCCGGGCGCGACGGAGGAGCAGGTGGCGCGGGCCAGGTCCATCATGGAGGATGCGGGCAGCATCGCCTACGGCAGGAGGCTGGCGCAGGAGAAGGTCGACGAGGCCCTGTCAAAGCTCGACGTCCTCGCGCCGAGCGAGCACAAGGACTTCATGGTCGCCCTCGCGAGGTACTCCATCGACAGGGAGTCCTGATCAGAGGTCCTCTATCCCTGCGGCGGTTATCCTGTAGTTGGCGTACCTGCCCTCCGGCAGGCTACGGTGCTTCGTTATGACGGCGGTGCGGACGCTGTTGCCCTTCTTGTCCAGCCTGAGTATGGTCTTGGAGTTGTGGCTGAGCGCATGCCCGCCCAGGAACTCGATCCCCCCCGTCGATATGTTCGAGTAGACCTGCGACGTCAGCAGCACGGCGACCTCGTTCCTCCTCGCCATGCCCAGCAGGGCCTCGATCTGCCTGACGAAGTCGTTCCTGACCTTCACATCGTCGTGGTTGATCCTGTAGAACATGTTGATCGAGTCCACTATCGCGAGGTCGATCACCCCTTTGTCGGCGAGGTTCACGGTCTTGTCCACGCGGTCGGACTGCTCCTCGAAGCTGTGCACCTGGGAGACCAGCAGGTTCCTCGTGCCCTCCGTGTCCGACCCGAATATCTGGCTCACCCTGTCGTAGGACAGCCCCTCGGAGTCTATGTACGCGACCTTGTCGCCTTTCCGGATCACGTTGCGGGCCGTCTGCAGGCAGACGTTGGACTTGCCCGAGCCCGCCTCGCCGTAGAGGAGCGTGATGCAGCCCTTCTCTATGCCGCCCCCTAGGAGGTCGTCGAACGCCTTGCATCCCGTGGGTATCCGGATCACGAGCGTAGAGGGCTGAAGGGATTGATAAAGTTGTTTGAGGGGCAGAATCGGCGAGAATCGTGTTCTCACGCCATTGTACCGGTGCCTGCTCCCAGCGGCGCGGCCTATCGGCTTGCCAATTTCGAAAAAATAATGGCCGGGGGCGGCGCCCCGGCCGTTTGGTGTCGTTTCAGGTCCTTTTACTTCGTGCTTTGGGACGCGCCTCAGACTGCGCCCTTCCTCTTCATGAACACCGCCGCCGCGACCGCGCCCACAAAGAGCGCCGCGCCGACAGCCGCCACAATCAGCAAAGTAGTGCTGTCCGCCCCTCCGCCCCCCGTCTCCTCTGGAATCGGGGGGCCAGCGTAGAACTTGAAGGCTATCGCGTCATAGGAGCCCTTGTTGGTTATCGTCCATCCTTCGACGGTGAAGGTCGAAACTGAGTACCCAACCGCGACGAGATCCCCCCCGACGACCTCCGTTATCGAGGTGAAGTAGTCCTCGGAGACCCCCCCGACTGCCTTGGCCCCCTGGACTGTGCCGTCTGCACTGATACCAACGGCCATCCCGTCGTAGCCGCCGTTGGTCATCACCTGCCACTCATCGGCCATGAACACCGAGGATGTGAATCCTGCGGCGGCGACACCGCCTGATAGGGCTTCGGTCACAGAAAGGAATTTGTCATCGCCCGCGCCGCCGAAGTTCTTGGCCCATTCTATGACACCCTCCTCGCCGAACTTGAATGCAATCGCGTCATAGCCGCCGTTGTTGCCGATCGCGCAGCTATCGCTCGTGAACGCCCTGTTGGATTCTCCGACGGTTACGATACCGCCGTCGCTTATCTCTGTCACAGAATTGAAGCTGTCGTCCCCTTGTCCGCCATAGTTCCGCCCGCCCTCGAACACGCGGTAGGCATCGTACTTGAGGAGAATCGCGTCGGTCCCGCCGTTGTTGCCGATCGTCGAGATCACCCCTGCCGTGGGCCCCCCGACTGTGAAGGTTGATTTCGAGTGCCCCACTATGACGTAGCCGCCGTTGTCCGTCGCTGCCACCGAGGTGAAGCGATCATCGTATTGGCCGCCGATGCCCTCCGCCCTTACGAGGACGCCATTGTGGTTGAACTCGAACACTATCCCGTCGTAGTCGCCGTTGTTGAGGACCGTCGATACCGCTCCTGCAGTGGGGTCCCCGACGGTGAACGTCGAGTTGGAGTAGCCGACAGCGACATAGCCGTCAGGCGTTTCCGTGACCGAGGTGAAGCGTTCGTTTCCTTGTCCGCCGTACGTCCCGCCGTACGCCCCACCGGTGCCGTCGAGGGTCACGAACATGATGAGTGCGTCGGCCCCGCCGTTGTTGCCGTATGGCCACATGTTGCCGTTGGGTTGCGACGAGGAATGCCCCACCGCGAGTGCCTTGTAGTCCGATGTCACGATCACTGACTCAAAAGCGTCGTTCAATGCCCCGCCGTAGTTGTACGCACGCACGACGTTGCCGTCGTTGTCGAACACGAAGAGTATCGCGTCAGTCCCGCCGTTGTTGCCTATCGACCAGCCGTCGCCGCTGAGCGCCGTCGAGGCGTACCCGACCGCGACGAAGCCGCCGTTTGGCAGCCTCGCCACCGATGTGAAACGGTCGTCGCTCGTCCCGCCGATGCCCAGCGCGAACATCACGTCACCGCCATCGCCCGAGGGGGCGGCGTACGCCGACTGCTCTCCAGAGAAGAGCCCGGCCCCGAACGCCCCTATGAACGCGGCGAGCAGGAGCGCGAGGACGACCGCCGAGGCCGATGCACGCTTACCCGCCCTGCGGTCGAGCAAGCCTGGTTCCGCCCCTTTCTTTGCCACGTGCCATTCCGGCACTGCTCTGTGTCCATTCACTTTAGATCCTTCCTCCTTGGTTGGTTCGCGGCAGGCCAGCATCCGCCAGGCGTCGCAAAACACTGTTTGTAAGACATTATGCGTAAATAAAGGGAACACCCCGCCGCCGCCAGGGCGCCGCACGCCCTCTGCGCTGGCCCCGGCGCAGGTCACTCCATGACTCATTTGGCCGGTAGGAACGGCGCCAGCGCCGCCGCGAGCTCCGACAGCGTCATGGACTGGATGATTATCCTCCCCGGCCCGGTGAGGGTGGTGACGAACAGCCCCTCCCCGCCGNACGCGGCCGTCTTGATCTTCCCCACCGTCGCTATGTCGTACTTCACCGTGTCCTGCCACGCGACGGCCTTGGAGGTGGAGACCTTGTACTGCTCCCCCGGCCCGAGGTCCACGATGTTGAAGTCCCCGCACGCTGCGATGAACGCCACGCCGCTCCCGCTCAGCTCCTGGAGGATCAGCCCCTCCCCGCCGAACACGGCGGCGCTCAGCTTCTTCTGGAGCTTCACGCTGAGCTTCACGGTCTCCTGCGACCCGAGGTACCCTGCGTTCTGGACGATCCACTTGCCCCTGCCGATGTCGAGGTCGACGATCTTGCCGGGGGCGGGTCCGGCGAGGCCGACTATGCCGGGGCCGCCCTTGGGCTTGTACTCCGCAAGGAAGAGGGACGCGCCGGAGATCGACCTTCCCAGCCCCTTCAGGATGCCGCCCTGCATCTTGGCCTCCATGGAGACGTTGCCGGTCATGTACGCCATGCTCCCCGCGACGGACTGGAACGCCTCGTTCGCGTCCAGCTGCACATTCACAAACTGGAGGTTGTCCCCCGTGATCGTGTATCTCATGGCCTCTAATCGGCTCACGGCTATTTATTTACGTGAGATTGCAGATTGGCCCCCATGACGGACAGGACGCGGATCGCGAAGGGTGCCGAGGCGGACATCTTCGCCACGAGCTTCCTCGGCAGGGAGGCCCTGGTGAAGGTCAGGCTCCCGAAGAGGTACAGGGACGCCGCCCTCGACGACGAGCTCCGCTCCTCCAGGACAAGGAACGAGGCCAGGCTCATGAGGGAGGCCAGGAGGGCCGGCGTCAGGACGCCGGTCGTGTACGACGTGGACCTGAGGGAGTCCTCCATAACGATGGAGCTCGTCGAGGGCGTGACCGCCAAGGAGAGGCTGGACTCCGACCCCGGCTCCGCGGCGGGGGTGTGCGCGCTTATAGGGGCCGCCGTGGGGGCCCTGCACAACGCNGGGATATGCCACGGGGACCTCACGACGTCGAACATGATCCTGACGGGCGGNGGGGCGCTGTGCCTCATAGACTTCTCGATGGGGAGGACGGCGGCGGGGCTCGAGGACATGGGGGTGGACGTGCGCCTCCTGGAGAGGGCGTTCGCCTCGGCGCACCCCGGCCTCGGGGACGCCTTCTCGGGGCTAATGGCGGCGTACCTGTCGGTGAAGGACGACCCGAAGGCGCTGCTGAGGAAGGTGGAGGAGATAAAGAACAGGGGGAGGTACACATGAGGCTCAGCATCGTGACATCGAACCCCGGGAAGGTGGCCGAGTACCAACGTTCCTTCGAGGGGTACGGGATAGAGGCCGTCCATCTGAGGGAGCCATACGACGAGGTGCAGTCGTCAGACCTCGGGGAGGTCGTCAGGAAAGGGATCGGCGAGCTGAGGTCCAGAGGGTTGTCGGATTTCATCATCGACGACTCGGGGCTCTTCATCGACCGGCTAAAGGGCTTCCCCGGCGTGTGGTCGGCTTACGTGCAGAAGACCATCGGCAACGACGGCGTCCTGAAGCTAATGCAGGGGGCCGGCGACAGGGGCGCGGAGTTCAGGTGCTGCATAGGGTGCTGCATAGGCGGCAGGGACATCGTGGTCACCGGCGTGTGCAGGGGCTCGATCCTCGAGGGGGGGAGGGGCGCGGGCGGCTTCGGCTACGACCCCATATTCAGCCACGACGGGCGCAGGTCGTTCGCGGAGATACCCCTCGACGAGAAGAACGGGGTGTCGCACAGGGGCGTCGCAGTCAGGATGCTCATCGAGGAGATGAGGGATCTCCTCTGACTGTCAGCTGCCCTTCTAGCCAGGGGCCGTCGAGGCGCTTCTGGCGTTTTCCAAGTGCGCACCCCGTCTCCCGGGAGAATCTACGCCTTATGGCAAAACTTAATACCTTCGTCATCATCAGCCGTCCGTGGGCCTATGGGCTAGCCTGGTATACTTGTGGCTTTGGGAGCCATTGACTCCGGTTCAAATCCGGATAGGCCCACTTCATCCGCGCTGGCTGTCTCTTTTTTCCGCTCTAAAAACGCTGTCTTTGTCATGTCATATATCTCCTTTTCTTTCTAATTGCACCCACTCCCTTCTGTCTGGATGCCCCCCTCTCAGAGGGCGAACGCCCCCATCGCCTCCGTCATTTCGTCCATTTTGATTCCCAGGTATTTTATGCACTCGTCCATCGAGTAGTGACCCATCATCGTGGCGATGACGACGGTGTCCACCCTGCTCTTACATCGCCCGCCCAAAGGTCCGCCTCAGCGCCGCAATCTATCCTCTCCTTGTGGACACCTCGAGCTTCTTCTCGATTATGTGGCCGAGCGGCCACCGCACGTCATCCTGGTCTATCTCCCAGGGCATGACGTGCCGGATGTTCTCCCGGAACACCTTGATCAGCACCTTGACGTGGAGCAGTGCGCCGCGACGCTCCTCTCCGCGAGCGTCGTGTTCGTCGCGAGGTGCTGCCGCATGTGCTCCACGGTGGCCTCGGGGGTCTCCGGCCCCCTGCCCACCTTATCCCGCCCCCTTTAATAAGGAGAAAGAGGGCGAGGGGGCGAAAAAGCAGTGAGGCATCAATTCAAGAACCTCTATTTGCGCCCGCTCATTTTTCTCCGTTGGTGCATCGTCACATAGTATTATAGAGGAGGCACGCCTACCGCGTGACGCCGATAAGGTGGGAAGTCCGGATTCACCGAGACCTCCTAAAGCATCGGTGAATCCGGAACCATCCCGGCAGGAGGTGGGAACGTGATTTCTGTCTCCAGAAATCGCCGCGGTGGGATCCGCCTTGTGATAGTCATAGGCTACTTGACCGTCATCATTGACTGGCCGTGAGCCGGTGACGTCACGAGGATTGACAGCCCTAAGCTGTCCGGTCCCGAGAGGGGCCGTCATCCATCTCCTTGGGGGTACTCTATTGACGCGTGACTATATAATACCGACGAACCTAATTGCTCTTCGCAGAAGGTTTCCAACCTGGTCTGCTTTACGTCGAACCTCATCGTCTCGAAGACCCGGCTCTGGCGCACCGGGTCGTGGCAGAGCTTGCACAGCACAATCAGGTTGAAGGGGTGGTGCGACCTTATGTGGTACACCTCGGAACCCTCCGGGCTCCCGCACATCCTGCACCTGCGCATGTCGTGCTACAGCACGACGCCCCTAACAATCGGTCACCCGATGGGGCCGTTTTTTAGTTCGGCTGTCGGTTTTCCAACATCGCCCGATATGGGCGTCTTACCATATATAATAATGTATTCATTTGATATAGAGTTTTTTTTATGATATATATTTCATATATAATTATTGATGATTAAAAACGCTCTTTTGTAGCGTCTATATCGCTCCGAAAACATAGCAAATTCAACGTCCGGCAAGTGAAAACCGCTTTTTCATAGGGCGGTGCCGACATGGGCGGGAGCGTGAGGATTTCACACACTACATATTTTAGCCAGCATGCCTTTTTTCCTTCAAGAATATCTTTGCGATATATAAATAACTATTTTCATTTCCGCCTGTGTAGCTCCTCCGTTCAAATAGAAAGAATCAATAAATTGAAATATATATTACCTATATTTTATATCTTGTAGATATAGATATTATTATATTGTACATGTACATAATGTCGGAATCATGGACGTAAGGCGCGTACAAATCACGGGAGGGTCGTCATTTATGATAACCCTTCCTAAGGAATGGGCGAACTCTGTAGGATTGAACAAAAACGATACTGTAGGAGTTCAGTCACAGCCTGACGGCAGCTTGACATTATACCCCAAGGGCAATGTCCCGGTACCCAAGCGCTGCACGAAGGCTATTGACGCAACGAAGATCAAAGACCGCAGTTTCCTGAACAGGCAGCTGATAGGGGCATACATAGCAGGACACACATCCATGCTCATCACGACGGAGCACCCCATACCCAACGCGGTGTCGGGCGCGATCGCCAACTTCGTGCAGACCGCCATCGGCCTCGAGATAATCGAGGCCGACGACACGCACGTGCTCATATCGGACCTCCTGGAGCACAAGGCCATAGAGCCGAAGAAGACGGTCGAGAGGATGAGGCTGCTCATCAAGGGGATGATGAACGACCTGTACGAGGCGGCATACACCGGCAACCTCGACGGCATAGACGACATGAAGCTCAGGGACACGGAGATCGACAGGATACACTGGCTCATATCCCGGCAGTGCAACATATGCCAGAAGAACCTCTCGACGACCAGCAGGATGAACATCCCGCTGTCCGAGCTGACGGCCACCCTGTCCCTCACCAGGGTCATGGAGGCTGTGGGCGACCACATAATCATCGTGTCGAAGTACCTCCGGAAGATGATGGAGGCGGAGGGCACGTTCGCCAAGGTCGACAAGGAGACGCACGAGTGCAGCACGAAGGCCATCGAGCTCTTCACGAACTCGGTCAAGAGCTGGGTCGAAAAGGACATGATCCTGGCGGACAAGGTGGTGAAGGACTCCGACTCGATGATCGAGCTGGCGACCAGGGTGTCGAAATCGCCGGTGGTGGTGGACTGCCTGTCGGTGTCGCCCAGGGAGCTGATACTCTTCAGCACGAAGAGGATCGCCGAGTACTGCAAGGCCATCGCCGAGACTGCGTTCAACGTGGCCATGGACTGAAAACCCCCCAAAAACCATTTACCCAAACCATATTTTTGAGTTTTCTTGCCTATGGCAACGGTGGGGGCGCGACCCTGGCGGCCTCGCCCCTGAGCCTCAGGCCCCCACGTGGGTACGACATACCATGCTCGTTCCGAATCGGCGGCCTCTGTGTTTGGGGGCGTGACGTTCCACCACAGCCTCGCGGGACGTAAGGCCACGGATGGGTCACGGGGGCGTCCGCAAGGGTGAAATAGTCCAGACATCATGTTGATGCAGGCAGTCGGTCGCGAAAACAGCCGAGAGGTTGCTTGAAATGACGTCAGAAGAAAACAAGCCATCAATGAAGGATGACCTGCTATTGTCATTCACATGCGTATTCACCGCCATGTTCACCCTGCTCATAGTCTTTTTAGCTGTGTTCCTCAACTCCCCTTGACGGCCCCCCATCCTCCTGCCCCTCGATGGAAAGCTTTTATCCCCGTTCCCCTCGGTTTGACCCCGAGCGGCACGGACTCGGGAAGTGTTACATATGGACATCGAGGTGTTTCAAGCAGAACTTGAGAAAGTGAAACGGTTTGAACAGGATGAGGACTATTACGCTTTTGTCCGGTTGACAGATCATATCACTGGGAACGAGGAAATTGGATGGTTGGACTGTTTGTTGGACGCCATCTGTGTGGAAGACGACTATGGCACGTACGAAAGCCTTTACAACGCGATATGGCGGTTCCCATGCGATATGGCGGCTAAACGTCTGGCGGAATACCTGCCCGATCTCCAACGCCGCATGAGCCATGCCCCGTTTCAGGTCTGGCGCTTTTACATACCGATCCCGCAGAAGGAACAAAGCGCATCCGCGTTTTTGGAAGCGGCTTCAGCATGGGATGATAAGGAACGAAGAACCGGGATGGACGCCATGAAGGCATGGTGCATGCTGAGCGGCGGCGACGAGAAGGCATGGGGGCCGATATACGAAGCTCTTGGCGGCAAGCTGCCGAAGGCCGTGCCCGTAGACCCCATACCAGACGCCTATGGCTGGCCGGATGCGCTGAAAGAGAGGGTCGAGGAATGGCGGGCGCTCCCCCCTGACAAAAACAGCGTAAGGGTCTTTTGGTTCGGAGGGAAAGAAACCCGTATGGAAGAATGGAGAGCGGATTTGCCGCGCATCGTTGAAGCATTGGCGCTCAGACACGGTGAAAAGTGGCGTGACATCAACGTGTGGCAAAACCCTTTTAGTTTTTTTGCCCGTGAACTGTATCCTGATTTTGTGGAAGCTATGGCTAAAGCGCCAGAGGACATCCGTGACCGTGCGGTTTCCAATATCAAGAAGGCCCGTCCGAGGAATTACACTGACATGTGCGACAAGCTGAAAGCATACGGCATTGTGCCAGGGAAAGCGATTTGGCCAAAATAAAAGCAGGCCGCCGCATATGTTTGAGATGGGAAAACAGTAAAAGCATTATAGCCGGGACGCCGTTCTTACGCCGAGGGTCGGCCGTGAGGACGGCTTAGGGGCAGATTGAGATGATGCGGGAAGAAAACGAGCAGTCAAGGAAAGAAAACATTTGGATGCTGTTCGGCATGGTGTTCACCATTGCGTTCACCATATCGGTCAGCTTGTACTTCTCAATGTGAGCGCGGGCGCGGTCGGCCCGCGTCCAAACCAGGGTCGACGCCCCTTGTGACACGACGGTCCTTTATGAACCTGATGCTTGTTTCAATGTGCCTGGTGTTTGACACTTACGCCTAACCGATTCCTTCGTAGAATTCGCTGAGGTATAATCCTGATGGCGGAGGGTTCTGTCTTCTCAACTATTGGGTTTGGTTATCCAGTCGAATAAGGATACCTCATCGATGGTGCTTCTTACTCAACAACATGCCAATAAAGAAAATAATTTGGACCCCTTGATTAATAATCCGTCCTTCCGGAATTAATTTTAGGATGTAAAAATATCAGGTCTGTAGTGATTTGGTTTTGAACAATGTCAGCAGAGCAGGCCTCCACTGGGAACGCGATGAATTAATCTTAGCTTTTGAGCTCTATTGCACATTACAAGGTTCGAACATGGAAAAGAACCCGCAAGTGGTCGCCCTATCAGAGGCCATTGGTCGCGACCCAGGTGCAGTTAAAATGAAATTGGAGAACTTCAAAAAATTTGATCCCGACTACACGGTAGACGGAAAGAAAGGACTCGGCAACACAGGTAGACTGGATGGAGAGATCGTGTTAGAGTTCATAAACAATTGGGGAGACCTCGCGTGGGAAGCGGAGAATGCCAGAAGGAAATATTCCATAAAGCAGGATTCCGAGATTATTGCAGGCGAATTTGACATTCCAGAGGGAAAGTACAAGGAAAGAATGGTAAAAATTCGGTGCGGGGACCGGATGTTCAGAAATATGCTTTTAGCACAATATCGGAGAAAATGTTGCATAACAGGATTGGCAATAGAGGATTTACTGAAAGCATCCCACATTAAACCATGGGCTGTTTCTGACGACGCCACCGAGAAAGTAAATCCGCAAAATGGGTTGTTGCTCAATCCGTTCTTTGATTTGGCTTTTGATAAGGGATACATCACAATCGATCTTGACTACAAGGTCATTCTATCAAAGGAGATTAAACACACGAATGAAAGTACTAGACTATATTTTGAAAAATACGAGGGGAGTTATGTAGATTTACCCTCGAACAAGCTTTTCTATCCAGGAAAACGGTTCATCGAATATCACAATGACCATGTGTTTGGTAAAAAGCCGATAAAAATATGACCCACAGCAACTTATGAATTCAGTCGAATAAAGGGGTTCCAGTAATGGGGCCTTCTTATTCAACTGTACCCGGTTAAAATAGGAAACAATAATAAATTATTGTCAGAAGTCAAATATAATTATTTCAGGAAGTGAAAATAAATTATATTAGTAAATAGATGTGTCTGGCATGACGGGGGGATATCTTGCCCGGATAATCGACAGAGAGCTCGACCTATACCTCAAGTCGTTCGGCGCGGTATTGATAGAGGGGGCCAAATGGTGTGGCAAGACCAGGACCGGTGAGGAGAAAGCATCCAGCATGGTGTATTTCCATGACCCCCGTTTAAAGAGACAGTACCAGGAGATGGCTGAAGTCGCGCCAGAGGCCTTGCTGAGCGGAGAAACCCCGCGCCTGATCGACGAATGGCAGACGATACCGGCTATTTGGGACGGCATAAGGTACGAGGTCGACCGGCGCGGAGAGATGGGGCAATTCATACTCACGGGGTCATCGAGCCCCAAGAAAGACTCCGTGATGCATACCGGCACCGGGCGCATCGCCAGATTGCTCATGAGGCCGATGACGTTGTTCGAATCGGGAGATTCGAATGGCTCGGTCTCTCTGGGATCTTTGTTCAGGGGCGAGGGGATAGCGGGCGAGTCGGGCCTCACCCTCGAAAGGGTCGCATTCGTGCTTGTACGCGGGGGGTGGCCGGCATCGGTCGTGTGTGAGGAAAGCGACGCTCTGCTTGTCGCAGACCAATACGTGAAATCGATAATAAAATCAGACATCTCCGGTTCAGACGGTGTCGAGAGGGACCCCTATCGCACGGAACAGGTGATCCGCTCCCTTGCTAGGAACACTTCGACGATGGCCGGCTTGAAGACCATCCAAAAGGACGTGGCGAGCGAGGTGGAGTCTTCGGACAAGACGATCGCATCGTACATCAAAGCGCTGAAGGGGATATTCGTCGTGGAAGAACTGCCTGCCTGGACGCCGGAAATCCGTTCCAGGATCCATCAACGGGCCTCCCCGAAACACCATTTCGTCGATCCGTCCATAGCGGCCGCCGCCCTCCAGGTCTCACCACAGGACCTTATCTGGGATCTCAAGACGTTCGGTCTGCTTTTCGAATCCCTCTGCATCCGCGATCTGAGGGTGTACGCCCAAGCCCTGAAGGGCAAGGTGATGCACTACCATGACGGCAGCGGCTTGGAGGTGGATGCCATCGTGACCAGATACGGCGGGCAATGGGGCGCGGTCGAGATTAAAATGGGCACAGGCGAAGTGGAAAAGGCCGCCCAGAACCTGAAGAAGCTGAGGGACAAGGTCGACACGGACAGGATGAGGGGGCCGTCGTTCCTCATGGTGCTCACATCGATGGGTTTCGCATACCGCCGCGAGGATGGCGTATACGTTGTGCCCATAGGGTGCTTGAAGGACTGACAGGAACGGCGTGGTGTGCCAGCCGGATTTGAACCGGGGCCGATGGCTCCTGCGGCCACAGGCACTGTTTTATCCAAAGGACGGAATGTGGATGTAGCTTTGACCCGTGCGAGCGCCCGGTAGCAATGAAATCAGCAAAGGACAAAGATGAAGGCGCCGCCTCGCAGGAACAATCCAAGGCCCCCCGACCCAGAGTGGAGCGAAACATGATAATAAGAACTGAGAGGCTCATCCTCAGGCCGCTCACCCCCGCCGACGCCGAAACGGCCTATCGCGGCTGGACAGGCGACGCGGATGTCGCGAAGTATGTCAGCTGGCTGCCCCACCGCTCCATTGCCGATACGGAGGAGTGGCTGAGAGAGATCCAATGGGAGCAGGAAGATGCCGACAACATCAGCCCGAGGGACAACTACATTTGGGGTTTTGTCCTGAAGGAGACGGGCGAGCTCTTCGGTTCAGGGGGGCTGATATGGGATGACGGCCGTCAGCTTTACCAAGTCGGGTACAACATCATGAAGTCGCATTGGAACAAGGGCTACACCACCGAAGCGATGAAGGGGGTCCTCGGCTTCGCCGCCGCAAGCCTCGGCATAAAAAGGGTCGCCGGCGGCCATGCGAAAGATAATCTCGCCTCGGAACGGGTTATCAAAAAGCTGGGGTTTGTTTACGACAGGGATGACATCACGCCTCATATAGACGGTGTCCGGTACTTTGACAGCCGGGAGTATCATCTGGATCTGTAACAATAATTTCCAGACGATGTCTGCAAAACTCATGCCGATTTAAGATACTTAAGTTAGAAATAGATAGAGGGATTTGATGTGAAAACATAGGATTGAGCTAATGCCGACGGACAAAGGGTGGAGGCAGTACATGAACGGAAATGTTCATGTGACGATCAACGTTAATGATGGAACGAAGATACGCGCAACCGAGGACGATGAGTTCCATGCCGTTTTCCCGGAATCCATCGATCTGAAGATAACCGACCGCTGCAACATCGGTTGCAGAATGTGCCACGAGGGAAGCAACGAGAGAGGGGACCACGCGGACATCGACGTACCATTCTTCGACACCCTGAGACCGTATACGGAGATGGCCATAGGCGGAGGCTCCGTGACGTCGCACCCTCGGATTGAGGAGCTGCTGGAGCGCCTCGAGGGCAGGAAGGTATTGGCCAACATAACGCTGCACGAGAAGGAGTTGTCGGCCAATTACGATAGGGTGCAGGGATGGGTTGACAAGGATCTTGTCAAAGGGGTAGGGGTATCGGTGCATTCTCCGTCGGATGAAAGGGTGCGCGACTTCGCAGCGCGCAATACCAACACGGTTCTGCATGTCATCGCAGGCCTGACCTCGTTGGATACCGTCCTGTCCTATGGTGACATGGACATGAAGCTCCTGATCCTCGGATACAAGAACTGGGGGAGAGGGGCAGGATACTATCTTGATAACCAAAAGGCTGTCGATGAGGGGATAAAGGACATGGAAAGAACCCTCGATGGGATATTCAACAAGTTCAAGGTGGTATCCTTCGACAACCTGGCCCTCAGACAGTTAAATGTGAAGGAACACGCAGACGAGGATGCGTGGGATATGTTCTATCAGGGGAGCGACGCCACCCACACCATGTACATAGATATCGTGAAAAGAGAGTTCGCCGCCACAAGCACGTCACCGGAAAGATATAAGCTGATGGACTCCATAGACGACATGTTCGCAAAGGTGAAGGGGACGATGGACTACATGGTCTGAGGCGAGGAAAATGAAGATAACGATCAGAGGCCCGGTATTCGAAACGAACAGTTCTTCTGAACATGCTTTTATGTATCTCAGTAAAGAGACGTTCGAGAAATGGAGGCGCGGAGAGGTGGAAATAGAGGGCGGCGGTTATCCCGTATGCGGCCTCAGAGACGACGACTTCGTGGCCACAAAGAAAAAACCGAATACCGTCTACGACCCTCAGACGAATGAACGCCCTGATGAGGAGTGGTTCCATGAATATTTGGACGCGATAGACAACCCCGAGGTAAAGGCGGATCTGCTGTATGTTTTGCGCAAATACTTCGCTGACAGGGAATTCTATGTAGATAATTCCAAAACATTTGATGGTTCATACATTTCCATGCTACTGATATTCACGAGGCATCACGGAGAACACGTTCAAAGAGATCGCGCAAATAAGAGATATGTTGATCCAGAGGAATGGGGGCCGCCGTATGAAGAGGCGCTTGCCGCATTCCGCAAGGCCTTATATGAACTCGAAGGGTGGGAAGAGATAAACGATGAAAAATATGCGAAGTTCCGTGAGATCATAAACCGCCTCAGAGAGAAAGAAGAGTTGACCGAAAAAGATGTCTCGGAACTTTGGAATGTTACGTTCTATGGAATGGACGAACACACGATAAAGGACAAAAAATTCAGGGCGTTCAGCAACGCACTCGACGATCTGGAAGACTACGACATCGTGTATCAGAATGCACACATGGAGGTCATGGACAACGGGAAGAATGTCAGGATACACATCTGGGGAAGAGATGACGGATGACGGTTCGTTGACGATTAAACATTGCACGGAGGGATAAAATGGGTCACTGGGCAGGCACAATGATCATAGATGTCAGTAAGAACACGTTCGAAGCATGGAGAAGGGGAGAAAAAAGGATCAGGGGGTTCGATTACAACAGCAGTGATGTGACCTATCTGGAAAACGATTTTGTCACCAATGAGGAGATGTGTGGAGATGTGGTAAAGGCCCCCAAATCCCCCGAGTATCCCAACTCTGAACATGTGCGCAAACTCTTGGATGCGGTGAACTGCCCCGACATCAGGAAGGATCTGCTGTACGTTATCGACAAGTACAAACTCGCGGGGAATAGGCGGCGGGACATGTGTACCTGGAATCAGGACGGCTCGTATGTGTTCTTTCTGCGATGCTACATGCAGCAACGTGATTTTGGCATACCGCGAAAGTTCGTGAGAGAGGAATATGTGGATCCTGAAGAGTGGGAGTTCGTGAAAGAAGCTGACGAATATGCCATCGTGAGACAGAATCCTTATATGAGGGTCGAAGACAGCGGTGAGAACATCAAAATAACGATGTGGGGCGATTGAAACGAAAACGACATTCAGAACATCGGTGTTCGAGACCAACAGTTCTTCAGCGCACACTTTCATACACATAAGTAAAGAAACATTCGAGGATTGGGTGCTTGGGGGAAAGGCGCTGGTGGGCGATGAGTGCGGCATAGGGAGAAGATGCTACGACGAAGAGGATTTCAAAGACACGAACGCCAGACTCAAACATCGAGAAGCAAGATACACGTACAATGACCTATTGGAGTTCTATTCGAAGCTCAAGCCAGGACTCGCGTTGAAGGATGACCCAGACAGAGATTTCGTCGATCCCAACAGATGGAGTATGTGTGATGAGGAATTCGACGAGAGCGATTTCTTTGAACGTGAGCCATCGATGAACATCGAGGACGACGGGAAAACGGTCGAGATTTCAATCTGGGGAAACGATCACTGATATTCAGAAAATCAGTAGATGAATGTGATTTGTGGATTCGTCAGTTCGATGGAATAATTCTTTATTGTTTTCCAGCGATCTTTGATGAAACTCTACCAACTATGGCATGTCTTGGGGTTTGTGCGCATTGATTTTCGATTCCATCTGCAGAACCCACAGTTATTATAGACACAGCGTAATCAAGTGCAACATGAATGAAGACGAGCGGCAATGCATCGGAGAGATAGGCAAAAAGCTCGAATCGATTGAGGATTCGATCTCCCGACAGATGGAAATGATTGAGAAGCTCGCCTCGACGGTGCAACAGCACATAGAGCCGGAGGAGGTCTGGGAACTGAGTCTTCCAGATGATGTGCTGAGAAAGATACTGTTGGACGAGATACCAAACTACAAGGGCAAAGCAATATATGCTTCAGACATCCACTGGAAAAAATATTGCCTGATATATAATGATGTTGCAAGAATACTGGACGAACTATGCGAAGAGGGCATACTGAGGGGATCGGACGGGACTGAAATTGAGGATTGAGCCATGCAAGCCGGATATAGAAAACCGCCCTGTCGAGCCTACACCGGATGCGTGCTGAACGATCAGCAGGCCCCCGTTCGATTGCGCAGGTGTCGCCTTGCGGATGCCGCCGGTTTTTGGATGGGCGTTGCACTTGGGATTCCGCACCCTGCGGTAAAAGTGGATCCGTCGGGCGCAGAGTATGAGGTATGCGTCGATCCGGTTCCTCTGCTTACAACCTCGAAGGTTCACAAAGACTTACGTGACACCGAGCAATTGTGAACGAGCTCGGTGGGCATATGGCATTCGCCGAGCGGTTCGTGCCGTTAGCCGCCCGGCGTGATAGGAACGATTTAGCGAAGAGGCGCCGCCCCGCCCTTTTCTTCATTGTTCCCCTGACCTGACTTTTACCTTGCCAAGACAATTTACGACACATTATTAAAATAACATAAAAGTATTATAAACTCAAATTTCATCAATAATATAACATATATGTTCATCAGATAAAAACGATTATCTATTTGAACGCAGATGCTATGCCGCCATGGAACACTATGATGACGTCTATTCTCTCTCAGACCGGCAGATCGCAGAGGACATAGGAGAGAAGATACGGCGGATCAGGCTCAACGGCAATATCACCAGAGACGAGCTCCAGCATATGACGGGGATACACAGGAAGACGATAGGGGATGCGGAGAGCGGAAAGAACGTCACCTTGACCACTTTGATAGGCATACTGCGGGGGTTGAACGCTTTGCATGTGCTGGAGCCCCTCATAGAGGAAGAAGAGATAAGCCCGGTGGCCATGGCTAAGAATAAGGGAAAGACCCGCGAACGGGCTAGCGGCAGAAGGTAACGGCATGGGGAAGGAACGCGTCGCACGTGTCACGTTATGGGGCGGGACCGCAGGGTACGCCTGGTGGGACAGGAAGAAATCGTCTGCCGTGTTCCAGTATGACCCAGAGTTCTTGAAAAGCGGGCATGATATCTCACCGCTGATGATGCCTTTGGCACCCAGGCCCTACAGATTCGGATCGCTGAACAGGGAAACGTTCAACGGCCTCCCCGGAGCGCTCTCCGACTCTCTGCCCGATAGCTACGGGAATACCCTCATTGATCTTTGGATCGCAGAGAACAACATCCGGAAGGTGGATTTCACTCCCCTCGACAGGCTCTGTTATATCGGGAAAAGAGGGATCGGGGCGCTGGAGTACGAGCCTGTGCTCGGAGACGCCTATGACGGTGAGATAGACGTGAACAGACTCTCGATCCTTGCGGCAGACGTGCTCCGTCTGAGGGAGGGATCGGATCTGGACCTTACCGAGGGGGGACTGCATGAGCTGCTGAGCATCGGCACGTCGGCGGGCGGCGCCAGGGCAAAGGCGGTGATAGGGGTGAACGGGGCCGGCGACATCCGCTCCGGGCAGGCCGACCTTCCTGACGGCTATTCACATTGGCTGATCAAGTTCGACACTGAGCAGGAGGGGGCGGATAAGACGGGCTACTGCCGCATAGAGCATGCGTATCACGAGATGGCAAAAGACTGCGGCATCGACATGACCGAGTGCCGCCTTTTGGAGATCGGCACGAAGGCACATTTCATGACGAAGCGGTTCGACCGCATAGGGAATGAAAAAGTGCATTGCCAGACCCTTTGCGCCATGGCGCACTATGATTTCAAGGTTCCAGGGAAACATTCGTATGAAGGTATGCTGAGCATAATGAGGCGCCTCCGCATACCATATGCCGATCAGGAACAGGCATTCAGGAGGATGGTGTTCAACGTGGTCATGAGGAACCAGGACGACCATGCCAAGAACTTCTCTTTCCTTCTCAGGAAGGACGGGGGATGGAGGCTCTCCCCTGCGTATGACATGACGTATGCGTTCGACCCGGCGAATTACTGGACACATAGGCACCAGATGTCCATTGGCGGGAAGCTGCAGGACATCACGAAAAAAGACCTGACGGCTTTCGCCCATGAGATGAACATCAGGGATGCGGACGGCATCATCGATGCCGTTGTTTCCGTAGCGGCTGAATGGATGTCCTACGCCTCATCCTCAGGCGTCCCGGAGAAAGTTGCCGAGAAGATCGACAGGGTCCTCTTAAAAGATGTACGGAGTGGGCCCGCCCGCCTTTAACCCATTTTGAGCCAGCATATCACCTTTACGGAAATCACCGACAGCAATAACCATGACGGCGGAATGGATCCCAATCAATAAGGCCGGGGTCGATGCCATATCGGGATCTATCAACCCCCTCTACAACATCCCATCACACGAGGCAAAAACACAGATTAAGTGGTTTGATTCACAGGGGGATTTGTCTTATACTCTACGTCCACGATCTCCGCCCTCTCTCACGAGAACCAGCCCTCCGGCCCAAGGAAGAATATATGGTAACAACGTTCAGAAGAACGGTTCTCGGATGGGCCTCGACGTTTCCCTAGTAAGGGGATTGTAACCCATCAGAACGTCGTCCAGCAGCTTGCCGTCGAGTTTCTCGCGTGCCGAATTGCGGAGGTCATACACGGTCTGCTTTTTCACACCGAGCGCCTCTGCGAGCTGTTCCGTGGTCTCGTTCCTCATGTCCGACATGTAGGCCCGTGCCTCGTTGTACGTCAGCCCCGCATTCTCCTGGAGCAGCCATATCCCCATGCCGTAGCGTATCTGGTAGATCTCCATGGGATCCATTCCCTCTTGACCCATGTGCAGCTTTGTTCTTAGAACCATGTTTCTATAACATTCAAATAGTATTTATTCTTTATCAATAGATTTTAGATTGTGAGAAGATGTGTATGCTGTGTTGCCGCCACTTTTCTTTTTAGAGAGGGAATTGTATTCGGAGGCCGTTATATCCTCGTGGTGAAGATAGATCTTACAATCGACGGCACGGATCCGGCGACCCGCCGCGAAACGCTCATGGCCGTTCATTACCAGACCAGAAGGATCAGCAAGATCTTAAGGATGAGCACGGGGCTCACAATGAATTAAGTGGACTTGGGTCGCCCTGATATTATCGGAGCGCATGATATGGAAAATGCGTCGGTCCGGTTCCTCTGCTTACAACCTCGAAGGCTCACAAAGGCTTACACGATACCGAGCAACCCAATATAGGCGCAACAGATATAAAACACGTGCGTTGACAGGTGGCCGCCCGGGACTCAGCGGTTGCATTGGATAGCCCGCCGAGCGCACCGGGGCAGAAGTCCAGAAGGGGAGTTATACTGGGAGGGCGTTGAACGCCTGTGGTGAAGGTAACTCTGACGGCCAATGACTCAACTCAAAGATAACCCCGGTTTTCTGACGGCTATCCCCTACCCAGCGCATCATCATCGTTATCATGTTAGTTAACTTGTTAACTTTTTATTAGGGCGGGGGGTAGAACGTCCCTTCATAACAGCGTCGGATGCATGCCTGAAAATTTAACAGGCTCCGAAAAAAACACGTCTGGGTAGAGCAGGGTGGTGGGCCCGCCCGGATTTGAACCGGAGTCAACAGCACCCCAAGCTGCAAGGATACCAAGCTACCCCACGGGCCCATAATTGGTTTGGTTAAACGGTTTATCCGAGAGGCGCTATCTCCCCGATGAGGTCTGCGTGGGACACGATCATCCTGCGGCAGCAGTACCTCTCGAACCCGAGGCTGTCGAGGACGTCCTTGGGGTTCTCCCCCATGCCGACGCGCTTGACGTACTCGGGGTACGCGCTCCCGACCACCTTCCCGCATGTGAAGCATCTCACCGGTATTATCATCTCATCACCTTAACGATACGACTTCTGTTTCTTGGCGCGAGCGCCGTGGCCGAGGGGGTTCTTGGGGAGCTTCCTCCTGTCGTCGTTGATTATGAGCGTCCTGTCGTACGCCCTGAACACCGCCTCCATCTCCTCGTCCTTGTAGAAGTCCACCAGGCCCCTTGCGATGGCGGTCCTCGCCGCCGCCGCCTGGCCCATCACGCCTCCGCCGTTGACGAGCACCGCTATGTCCACCCCGGACGCCTTCTCGGGAACGAGCCCGAGCGGCTCCTGGATCTTGAGCCTCGCCAGCTCCGGCCCGTATATGTCCAAGGGCACCTTGTTTATGGTCACCTTGCCGGTGCCCGCTTTGACGGACGCCCTCGCGACCGCCGTCTTCCTCTTTCCGCTTGTGTTCACGTGTTCCATGGGATCACCTCACGTTGGATCCCAGGAATTTCGAGACGGCTCCTAGGGTCGTGTGCTTGCCGGTTATCTCTCTGACCGCCTCTTCGGGCCTCAGCTTCTCGCATGACTCGAACTGCTTCGGGGTCCCCACGAACACGTGGAGCCTCCTGTACGCCTCCCTACCGCTCGTCGTCTTCCAGGGTATCATTCCCCTGACGCAGCGCTTGAAGAGCAGGTCCGCCCTGCGGGGATAGAAGGGCCCCTTCCGCTTCGTCGTGTCGCCGCGGTCGACCTTCGCCTTGAAGTCGGCGAATATCAGGTCCCTCCGGCCGGTTATCACTATCCCCTCCGCGTTGAGGACGACCACCTCGTCCCCGCCCATGATCATCTCGGCGACGTTGCTGGCGAGCCTGCCGTGGACCAGTCCTTTTGCATCTATGACCGTAACCATCCTTGTCACCTCATGATCCTCACTCTGGAGCCCTCCGGATTCGCATCCATGAGCTCCCTTATCGTCATCGTCGTCCCGCCGGCGGCGGCTATGCCGGCCGCTGCGGCGGCCGAGAAGCTGTACGCCGCCACGGTCATGCTCTTCGTCACGCTGCCCGCTGCGAGAACCTTGCCGGGGACAATCACGGTGTCCCCTTCCTTCGCATACCTCTCGAGTTTGCTCAGGTTCGCTTCGGCCCAGTTCCTTTTCGGTTTCTCAAGCCTAAGCGCTATGTCTCGCCAGAGGGCGGCTCCGTTCTCCCTCGTCTTCGCCTTGAGATCCGTTATCAAGGCGATGAGCTGTGGGTTGGTTTTGAAGCTCTCACTCATTTTTCTGACTCTCCCGACATTGGGTGAGCCGTCGTATGGGGAGGTTGTTTATAAAACTATCTTGGCTCTCTTTTATAAGGGGGTAGCGTCATACGTGTCCGCACCTATTTAATAGTCCCCCGTGTTCACATGTCTCAGTTGGTGATGCCCTGATAAGATTCGGACCTGCTGGAATACCGTTGTCCTGTAAAGGCAGGACGCTCAAGGATGGGATAGAGGACGTTCACAACCTGAGCCTCAACGCCATGGGGATACAGATGGTGAGGGCCGGCGTGTACGGGAGGTACCCGAACGAGGACGAGGTCGGCATCAGGATCAGGGACGTCACGGACGGCTTCGTCATAGAGATCGACAGGGACGGGGAGCTCATCTCCGACCCGGAGACGTTCATCGAGGAGGAGGACGGCCTGATATACATGTCGTCCGGGATAACCAACAGCTTCGGCGAGCTCTACGGCATCGGGGACATAGCCAAGAGGCTGGACGTGAACATCTCTATGCACACCCCGTACTACATGGACCTCGGCTCCAACAACGAGCTGACCGGGTCGTGCATAGACAGCATAAGGAGGGCGGCGGTCATCGTAAACGCCCTCGACGGCGAGGTGGTGGTCACCAGCCTCGGCCTTTACACAGGGCGGCTCCCGGAGGAGGAGATAGACGCCAACATCGAGGAGAACGTCGCGGCGATAATGGAGTGGTGGAGGGACAACGGGATCAGGCCGAGGCTCGGCGTGGAGATCACCGGCCACCAGTCCGTGTACGGGTCCCTGGAGCAGGTGCTGGACCTCTGCGACTCCGTCGACGGGGTGGTCCCCGTGGTCAACTTCCCCCACCACCACTCGAGGACCAACGGGTCCCTGGCGGAGGCGGACGACTTCCTCGAGCTCCTGCAGCAGGTCGAGCCCTACTGCAAGGACCAGATCCACACGTCCTTCGCCGGGGTGGAGCACGGCGACGGCAACGAGAAGAGGCTCACCCCGATAAAGAAGGGGGACCTGAGGTTCGAGCCCCTGGCGGAGGCGCTCTGCGACCTCAAGCCGGAGGCGACGGTCATATCGTCGTCGCCCTTGCTGGAGCACGATGCCATGTACATGAGGATCATCAACGAGAGGGTCCTGAGCAAGAGGGTCGCCAAGGCGCTGAAGGAGAAGAGGAAGGCCGAGCTGGCCGCCGCCGCAGAGGAATGATGCCTTGCGGGAGACGATGGACTACCTGAAGGAGCGCTGCAAGTCCGTGGTGTACTCCATACCCCAGGAGGACTGGAACACCCTCATAGACCTCATCGTGTCGAAGGAGAAGATATTCGTCTACGGCTCCGGCAGGTCGGGCCTCATCGGGCAGCTGTTCTCCGTCAGGCTGGTCCAGGTCGGCCTCGACGTCCATTTCGTGGGCGAGATGACCACCCCCATAATCGGCAAGGACGACCTGACCATACTCGTCTCGAACACCGGCCGCACGATGTCGGTCGTCCAGACGGCGGAGATCGCCAGGCGGATAGGCTCCCATGTCGTGGCGCTCACGTCGTCGGCGACGAGCAGGCTCGCGGCGGCGGCGAACACCACCATCCTCCTCAGGATCGAGAAGGACGATACGGACACGGTGCTGGCCCCGCTGGGGACGGTGTTCGAG
>WRNL01000003.1 GCA_009776625.1 Methanomassiliicoccaceae archaeon
CCCGCCGGCACAGGCGCGCCGTTCAGGCGGCGATCGGATCTCATCGGGAAAACAAGCGGCGAACCGGCCGCCCTCAGTCCTCGTCCTTGAGGTCGGCAAGGTACATCTCGGCTTTCCTTTCCTCCTTGGCCCTCGCCCCCTCGGAGAAGGCCTTGTTCCTCTCGGAGATGGTCTCTGCCCTCTCCTCGAGGTAGTTCCTTATCGCAACTATGATGAAATCCGCTCTGCTGGAGAAGTCGTTGAACTTTTCGACGTCCTCGTCCACCTTTGCTATCAGCCCCTCAGGGACCCGGAGGGTCACAACGGTCGTCCGGTTTTTTCTTTCCACGGGGTTTTTGATTGTGTCAGAGAATTAAGCTTTATTGTATCGTATTTGCATCGCAGAAGAATACTTTATATATTATTAGCTTTGTATAACAAATGAATACTTTATATACTATATATTTCGATAACAGATGGCTGTGTAGAGGCGTCGCAGCCGTTAGAAAAATAAATAGAGCCTCCCTTCGCTCCCGAAGGCATCGGGAGATTGCGGCGGGGAAGCCCCCCCTACTAAGTTTTCCCGCCGCAGGCCCGTTTTCCCGAGGGCAATATCGGGATACTCCTTGCCCCGCGGAGGCTCCGCGGCATCGGCGAAAGCCGTACAGACATTCTAAATACCACTTTATTCTAATGGCAAAGGATTCACGATGAGGCCATTGGAGAGAGCAGATAAGGCACATACCATGGAAGAGGTGATGGGCCTCATGGAGCCGCTGATCTCGACATGGTTCAGGGAGAGGTTCGACACGCTCACCGAGCCACAGGCCAAGGCGATACCGGCGATACACCAGAGGAGGAACGTTCTGGTGTCGTCGCCCACGGGCTCGGGCAAGACCCTCACGGCGTTCACAAGCATAATCAACGAGCTCACCCGGTACGCCTCGGAGGGCAGGCTCGAGGAGAGGGTATACTGCATCTACATCTCCCCGCTGAAAGCGCTCGCCAACGACGTCAACAGGAACCTCAACACGCCCCTCGCGGAGATGAGGGAGGTCGCCGCCGCCCACGGCATGAACGTCCCTGGCATCAAGGTGGCCGTGAGGTCCGGCGACACCCCGCAGAGCGAGAGGCAGAAGATGGTCAGGCACCCCCCGCACATACTGATCACGACGCCGGAGTCCCTCTCGCTGATCCTCGCCGCCCCTAAGTTCAAGGAGAGCCTGAGGAAGGTGGAGTGGGTGATACTGGACGAGATACACGACATCTGCGACTCCAAGAGGGGGGCGTTCCTCTCCCTGACGCTGGAGCGCCTCATGGAGCACTGCGAGGCCGGCTTCTCCCGCATAGGGCTGTCGGCCACCCTGGCGCCCATAGAGGCGATAGCGGGGTTCCTGGTGGGCTGCGGGCCGGACGGGTCCAACAGGGACGTCACGCTCGTGGAGGCCGACTCGAAGAAACAGCTCGACCTGAAGGTCATATGCCCCACGGACGACATGACTGCCCTGTCATCCGACATCGTGAACTCCATGATGTACGACAAGGTCAAGGAGATGGTCGACCAGCACGAGACGACGCTCATCTTCACCAACACGAGGTCTGGCGCGGAGAGCGTGGTCTACAAGCTGAAGGAGAGGGGCCTGGAGAGCGTGGAGGTCCACCACAGCTCGCTGGGCAGGGAGACCAGGCTGGACGTCGAGGAGAGGCTCAAGAGGGGCGAGATCAGGTGCGTGGTGTCCTCCACGTCGCTGGAGCTCGGGATAGACATAGGGTCGATAGACCTCGTGTGCCAGATCGGGTCGCCGAAGTCCGTCGCGAAGGGGCTGCAGAGGATAGGCAGGAGCGGCCACAGCTTCGGCAGGGTCGCCAAGGGGAGGCTCATCGTGTTCGACCCGGACGACCTGGTGGAATGCGCGGTGATGTGCCGTGCGGCCCACAGGGGGGACATAGACCGGGTCAGCATACCGGAGGGCTGCCTGGACGTCCTCGCCCAGGCCGTGGTGGGGATGAGCCTGGACAAGAGGTGGGACGCGGAGGCCGCCTACGGCCTCGTGAAAGGCTCGTACTGCTACAGGAACCTCTCCGAGGGCGACTTCACGGACGTGCTGAGGTACCTCGGGAGCAAGGACGAGCACGAGGGGGTCTATTCCAAGATATGGTACGACGAGGAGGAGGGCACCTTCGGCAGGAAGAAGGGGGCCAGGATGATCTACCTGATGAACCTCGGCACGATACCGGAGGAGGCCAACTACAGGGTGGTGACAAACCACGGCACCGTCGCGGGGGAGCTTTCGGAGAAGTTCGTCGAGAGGCTCGCGCCGAAGGACGTGTTCGTCCTCGGGGGGAGGTCCCTCGAGTTCGTCAGGTCGAAGGGGATGGCGGCGCACGTCAAGGAGGCGGAGGGGAGGAAGCCCACCGTCCCGTCGTGGGCGGGGGAGATGCTGCCGAGGAGCTTCGACCTCTCGATGGACATAGCCGTGTTCAGGGGGGAGATGTCCAGGCTGATAGACGACATGCCCGCCGACCTCCTGCCGAGGCTCTGCCGCGAGCTGGACATCGACGAGGGCTCGGCTAGGAGCCTGGTGTCGTACTTCTCGGAGCAGAAGGCCGTGGCCGGCGGCATACCGGACGCCGACAGGCTCGCGGTCGAGGAGTACATAGACCCCTCGGGGAACCAGAGGATCATCTTCCACTTCCCCTTCGGGCGGAGGGTGAACGATGCGCTGTCGAGGGGGTACGCCTACAGGCTGTCGAACATGATAGGCTCCAACGTCTCCGTCACGATGTCTGACGACAGCTTCATGATCGGGACCCCCAGGAGGGTCGACGTCGGTCAGGTGGCGGGGCTGCTGTCGTCGCGGGACCTGGAGGCCATACTGAGGAAGGCGATAAAGGACTCCGAGATATTCAAGCTCAGGTTCAGGCACACCGCCGCCCGCAGTTTCATGATACTGAGGAACTACCTGGGGAGGCCGATCTCCGTGAACAGGCAGCAGGTGAGGTCGTCGTACCTGCTGGACATGCTGGGGAACATGGAGAACGCCCCGGTGATCAAGGAGACGTACCGCGAGGTCCTCGAGGACGACATGGACGTGAAGAACGCGGCGGCCGTCCTGGAGATGATAGAGAGCGGCAAGATGGGCGTGGACGTGCTCCCGTACAGCGGGACCCCGTCCCCCTTCGCCCACTCCATAATACTGTCCGGGTTCTCGGACATAGTCCTCATGGAGGACAGGTCGGAGCTGCTGAAGGAGCTCCACAGGAAGGTCCTGCACAGGGCCCTCGGCGACTCCGTGAAGGAGTTCGAGTTCGAGGAGGACCAGGTCGTCCCGTACTTCAGGCAGAAGATCGGGCGCGTGGCGTCCAAGGGCGACATAGTCCCCCTGCTGATGAGGACGGGGCCGCTCCAGGCGATAAGGGAGCGGGGGCGCAACATATACTCGTACTGCGACGAGGACAAGAAGGTCGTCGACGGGTGGGTGAGGGAGCTCCTCGAGGAGGGCGCGATCGGGACCGTGTTCCTCGACGAGCCGCACATAATGGCGAGGCCGGAGGTCCCCGTGTACGCGGCGGCCACGGCGAAGGAGAGGGAGCTGGGCGAAACCGACCTAAAGGTGCTCGGGCAGGTGGGGGGCGGGACGGCGCTCAGCGAGGTGACCGCCGCCCTGGACATAAGCGAGGACGTGACGTTCAGGTCCATGCGGAAGCTGGAGTCCATGTACCTGGTGACTAGGACGGGCATAGACGCGAACAACAGGTGGCGCTTCTCCAGGGCCGAGCCCCCCAGGCTCGACAAGGGCAGGTGCCTGGACGACATCGTGTTCAGGTACCTGGGCTGCTTCGCCCCGTCGACCGTCCCGGAGGTGGCGTTCGCCCTGTCCATAACCGAGAGGGAGGCGCAGGCGGCCCTGGACTCGCTGGTAAGCGCAGGGGAGGCGGCGAAGGGGCAGTTCCTGGTGTCGCAGAGCCCGCAGTACATGAGGGCGATCGACCGCATGAGGCTCAGGGCAGGCAAGGAGAACATCTACGATTTCGACACCGTCGACGAGTACAGGAGGACCAAGGGGGAGCGCTTCGGCACGATCGAGGACTACTTCAGGTTCTACGGCTCGGCGGGGAGCGAGATAGACGTCTACAACAGGGTGGAGGGCTTCAGCCTCGAGGAGTGGCACGAGATGAGGGAGTCCGAGAGGCTGCTCCTCGGGAGGTTCATAAGGGGGAGGGTGAGGTACGTGCTGTCCGAGGACGGCGGGAGGCTCGCGGCGCTGAGGCCGTCGGAGGTCACGTCCTCCGACATGGACCTCCTGTCCCTCATAGAGGGCATGGGCCAGGCGACGATGAGGCAGCTCGTCGCCGCGACCGGCAGGGAGAAGGACGAGGTCAAGGAGTCCATCCAGAGGCTCGACCGCTCGCTGATGATCATACGGGCGTTCAACGAGAGGGAGGACTGGAGCACCGAGAACACCTACAAGCCGTACCGTCCCGAGAGGCCGGAGGAGGACCCCGCCGAGGGGCTCGTCCGAGAGTGCATACTGTCCTACGGGCCGATACCCGCCCAGGCCCTGCGCTTCCTCGTCGGTGTCACGGCAGAGGAGGCAGAGAGGCACGCCGTGTCGGCGGGGGCGGCGTCGATCTTCGTCGGGAGCGGGCAGACCCAGATGTACGTCATGCCGGAGGAGGTCCCCCTGATATCGAAGAAGAGGAACAGGAAGGAGACGGCGACCGTGAGGTCGCTGTTCGACCCCGACCTAGGGTCGAAGTGGGCCGAGCTGTCGGCGAGGTACGGGGACCGGTGGATATACCCGGTGACGAAGGGGAACAAGGTCATCGGCGCGCTGGAGATCTGGGAGATGTCCGGCTGCATCGAGGTCAGGAGCATGGACATGGACTCGCCCGAGCTGCTGCAGGAGGTGCTCGGGGCGCTGGACCGCCTCATGGGCTTCTTCAACATGAAAGGGGTGGACGCCGTGAGGGTCAGGGAGGTCCTGGGCAAGGACGCGTCGGAGCTGGACGACGCGACGGCCCAGCTGCTGAAAGGGAACGGGTACAGGTACGTCAACGGGTTCTACGCCAAAGGGGACTTCGTGGACAGGACCATGTCCGACGAGGAGCGCCTGCGCTATGTGTTCCAGAGGCAGAGGGTGTCGAAACAGTACAAGTTCTCCACCGTCGACGAGGCCGTGAGGGCGAGGGGGTACATAAGGAACGACCAGGAGATGGCGACCAGGGTGGCCCAGAAGGCCCCCTTCAAGAAGGTCCTGGGCAGGGGCGGGCTCGTCAGGATGTCGCTCATGCCGGGCTACGTGGGGTACACCACGGCCGAGTTCGCCCCGGTCTACCGCTCGGCGAAGGCCGCCGAGCTGGACGGCGACGCCCGGGCGGTCCTGGCGCTCGTCCGCGACAGGCAGCCCATATCCAGGAGGGAGATCGTCGACGGCTCCCCGTTCTCAGAGGAAAGGACCCTGGAGCTGGTCGCCGTGCTGTTCAAGGCCTCCGCCCTCTGCCAGGACCAGGACTCGTTCTACTACTTCGTGCCGCCGAGCGGCAAGGGCAGGGAGGAGGCGCTGAGGGCGGTGGTGCGGAGGCATTTCAAGGACTTCGGCATGTTCTCCGCAGAGGAGCTGGCGCAGTTCCTCTCGCTCAGGATGTCGCTGGTGAGGAGGACGCTGGCCGACCTCGAGGGGGAGGGCCTCCTCGTGAAAGGGTTCCTCGTGAAGGACGACCCCACGCTGAGGTGGATGCTGAAGGAGGACGTGGACGTCGAGCCGGAGCTGTTCACGGAGCTGCTCCTGCTGAACACCCAGGACAACCTGCACGTCTATCTGCGGGACATGATCAAGAGGGAGCGCGGCGCGACGGAGTGCGTGGTGTTCGACGGCACCGAGATAATAGGCGGCTTCTCCGGGAAGATATCGTCGTCCGGCGCCAAGGTGGAAGGGTTCAGGGGCAGCGAGAAGGCGTACCGGCACATGAAGGACACGGCCAAGGCGCTGGGCGTGAAGATAGAGGAGAGGAAGGCGTCGGAGGAAGAGGAGGACTGGGATGTGTCCGAGTTCTACCTCAAGACGAACCCGGGCGCGATCTGACGCCGGCGCCCGCGGCGCAGACGGGCGGCCTGCGCACCCTGTATGCCGTCCGCCGCGCATCGCCAACGACAATATATTATACCGCACATGACCTCCGAAAAGCATGTCGGAAAGAGGAAAAATACGGGTCGAGCTATGGAGGCACAGCGGCGTGCTCCTCATCGTCACCGGCCTGCTCCATACGGCCGTCGGCGTGGCGCTCGGGTGGGAGCGGCTCCTCGCGATAGCAGGGGACGGGCTGTTCGGCGCCGCCGCCAGCGACATCGGCCGCCAATTCGCGTTCTGGTTCGTGGCCATGGGCATAGTCATCGTGATCCTGGGCCACTTGATGCACCATTACATCGTGAAGGAGCAGAGGCCCCCGCCGCGCTTCATCGGGTACTATTTCCTGGGCATGTCGGCGGTAGGGTGCGCAATCGAGCCCGTTTCCGGGATGTGGCTGTTCATCCCGCAGGCGCTCATAATAATATTCGCGGACAGGGGCGGCTGAGGCCCCCGAAGGGAGTCGCGCCTCGGGTCAGGGCCCGCCCGCGGCGATGGCCTGGCTGTGGTAGAGGAGCTCCTGCGCGTAGCCTGCGTACCGCCCGAACCTCCTCCTCCCGAACTCTGCCATCGCCTTATAGCCGCCATCGACCCCGTACGACTCCTTCAGGACCCTCGAGATCCTCGCGTCGACGGGGAACGCCCCGAGGTGCCCGAACCCGAAGAGCGCCACGCAGTCGGCCACCTTCGGCCCGACCCCGTCGATCGCCATCAGGGCGTTGATGCAGTTTTCGTAGCCCATCCCCCCGATCGCGCCCAGGTCTATGGACCCCCGCTCCACGCCCTCGGCGAGCCCTACGAACCTCTGCTCCCGGTACCCGAGCCTGCATGCGGCTATCCCCCCCTGCCCGTCGAGTATCTCCTTCGGCGTGGGGAACGCCCGCCTCTCCCCGAGATCCCTGCCGAACATGTCGCACACCGACTCGACCATCTTGCCGATCCTCTTGACGTTCGCGTTCGTCGCGAGGACGTATGTGGCGAGGCACTCCCAGGGATCCTGCTTCAGGATCCTCATGCCGGGGCAGGAGGACGACAGCGAGGCGACGAGGGGGTCGGCGCGGGATATCTCCCCCCTTATCTCCGCTAGGTCGTCCCCGCTGCGGAAGTAACGCAACAGCGCCCCTTTGTCGGGGCACCCCTCCGCCTCGAAGCCGCCAGGGCGCTCGGTGAGGCGGACGACGTCCCCCCCGATGACGCCTGACCAGAAGTCGCCGGACTTCCTCCACCTGTGCGCCTGGCCGCAGCCCAGGGTCGGGTCGAGCGACACGTCGATTTCTATCCGCATGGGCACCGCCATGCTCTGGGAGGCTAAAGGATTTGCCATGCGGCGGGGCGGGGCATTCCCCGATATGCACAATGATAGCCTATACAAAATTAAGCTTGTCTACACTTTGATGTTACAGTTAAATACTTGTATGGGGTTCGCGTTGTTAATATTAAATCATAACATCGTTATGGTGGGGTGCTACAATATACATCAATAAAGTACGGGTAATAGAAGCCATGGAACGCTCAGGGATATCCACTCAGACACAACTTGCGACAGAGCTAGGTATAACCAAGAACCAGCTGTCTGTAATCCTTTCTGAAAAGTATAGCCCATTCAAATCCAAATACCAGAGTATGTGCGAGCTCTTGAACGTCTCGCCAGAAGAGCTGCTCACTTTCGGAGACACTTTCATAGAAAACAAGCCCTCCTCTGAATCTGAGGAAGGCGATGTCACGGCAATAGAGCTCTTTGCGGGCGGCGGGGGTCTGGCGCTCGGTTTGGAGAGGGCCAAAGTCAGGACTCTCGCGCATGTGGAGTTCGACAGATCATGCTGTGAGACCCTGAAGGCCAACAGACCCAAGTGGAACGTCATCTACAGCGATATATCAAAGATAGACTTCACCCCATACAAGGGCAAGGTAGACATCGTCACAGGCGGGTTCCCATGCCAGGCATTCAGCTATGCTGGCAAGAAGATGGGGCTTGAGGACACAAGGGGGACACTGTTCTACGAATTCGCAAGGTGCGTCAAGGAGGTCGAGCCCTGCATATTCATGGCAGAGAACGTCAGGGGGCTGATTTCCCACGACAACGGTCGTACGCTGTCCCTGATAAAACAGGTCTTAGAGGATATAGGGTACAAGGTCCAATACAGGCTGATCAACGCCGTCGATTACGGCGTTCCACAGAAGAGGGAGAGGGTGATTATAATCGGGACTAAAGAGGATGTCACCTTCAGGTTCCCTATGAAACAGAAGAAACAAAGAACGCTCAAAGATGCGCTGGCTAAAGTGCCGCCATCAGAGGGGCAGTCCTATAGCGAGTCAAAACGGAATGTATTGTCGCTTGTTCCACCTGGTGGTTGTTGGAGGGATCTACCCCCCCACATCCAGAAGGAGTACATGGGCAAGAGCTTCTACAGTGGAGGGGGGAGGACAGGTATGGCTAGGAGGATATCTTGGGACGAGCCGTGCCTGACATTGACATGCTCTCCGAGCCAGAAACAGACAGAGAGATGCCATCCTGATGAGGTGAGGCCATTCACAGTACGTGAATATGCTAGGATCCAGACGTTCCCAGACGATTGGCAGTTCTGCGGCGGTCTCGGTGACAGGTACAAGCAGATAGGCAACGCCGTGCCGGTAATGCTGGCGAAACAGCTAGGGGACTCGTTGCGCGATGCAGTCCTCATGCGTGGCGGTGATTGTCAGAGTGACGACTCTTGACAGGGCAACAAATGCTCAGCATGCCCTGTTATCGTTTACTCAGCTCATAAACAGAGGTCTGTTTAGTGCGGGCGACCCTATCGGCCCGAGAGTCGGATGCCGATATCTGAGCCGCGACCCTATCAATCGCGGCTCGGATCATGTTCTGCTCGTCAATCTCCATGGCGACCTCGGTGAATGCATCAATCAGCTTTGTGTAGAACCCCTCGTCGCCTGTTAGCCTATGCCAGAAGGTCTTGCCACATATGACTGGGAATTCCTCTTTGATTCTAAGGTAGTTCCCGCTCAGATCCTCAAAATCGCCGTATAGCACGCCCACTACACAGTCTAAGGCAGGGTTTATCTCCCTCTGGTTGTTGGTCCTCGCAAGGTTTTTGATACCTCTAAAACGGTTGGTTATTGTTTCTACATCGCCGCTGTTGATGGTTTCCGGCCCAGCCTTAATCTGGCAATACTTCCTTCGCCCGTCAGTTTGGTCGACGTACTCTATGTCGATGCCATCGATTAACGAAGCATAGCCGCTCAAGACATCGCTGCAGAAGGCTTGGATATGTGACCCGAAGGTGGTGGATATAGATGTACCCATGACCCTCGGGTAGATGAGGACCTTTGCCAGGCTCTCTGGGTCGTCGTTGCCGAAGACGAAGAATGAAAGGTATTTCCAAGTGAAAGGATTAATGTTGAAAGTGTCCAGCTTAAGCTTTGATACGTTTTTTATGTGGCTGCTCACGACCCTCTCGCGGAAGAAGACCTTAGCCTTATCAAGTATCTCTTCTGGCGTGCTATCCGACATGGTGGCACGAGTTATGTAGGGGGATATATTTATTATTACGGTGACCCCCCAATTAGGCGGAGAACCCCTGCAAGGCATTAAGAGCGCCAAGCCGTTTCTGAACACAGACGCCCACGGGCATGCGCCAGACGGCATGGGAGGATAGAATGAACGAGGCTGACATCTGAGCAGTATGCTGACCCGTCGGCCCTGCTCATAACTCTGAAATATCCTTAAGGCCATAAGGGCGCATGCGTTTCGGCCCAGCAGGCTACCCCAGCGAGGGAAAGACGCCGGAGGGCTCGCTCCGGTACACGAAGGAGAGGGGGCTGGACGCCCTCGAGGTGGAGTTCGTCAGGGGCGCCAGGATAAGCCCCGAGAGGGCGAGGGAGGTGGGTGCGGCGGCGAAGGAGCTCGACATAAGGCTCAGCTGCCACGCGCCCTATTTCATAAGCTTCAACTCCGACGATCCGGAGACGAGGGAGAAGAGCGTGGGGTGGGTCATGGACACCGTGCGTGCGGCGCATGGCCTGGGGGCCTACATAATAGTGATACACGCGGCGTCGTACGGGAAGTCCCCCGGCACGGCCTTGGAGTCGGTCATATCCGGGCTGTCCAGATGCAAGGACAAGATGGACGACGAGGGCATCAAGGACGTGACCCTGGGCGTGGAGACTATGGGCAAGAAGGGCCAGTTCGGCACGCTGGAGGAGATCGCCCGCGTCATGGACGGGGTCGACGGCGTGAGGCCGGTGCTGGACGTGGCGCACGTCCACGCCCGCGGCGTGGGGTGCCTGAGGACGAGGGAGGACATGGGCAGGCTGGTGGGCGAGTTCTTCCCGCTGTGCGGTGACATAGCGCACTTCCACATCAGCTGCATAAAGTACGGCGACAGGGGGGAGATATCCCATCTGCCCCTTAGCTCAAAAGACCCAGACATGCAGATGTTGGCCGACGTGCTCGCCGACTCCGAACAGGACTGCACGTTCATCTGCGAGTCCCCGCTGATCGCAGAGGACGCGGTCGTGTTCAGGGACATGTTCCCGAGATACAAGATGGATTGACGTGAAAGGCGGCTTCGTCGGCTCTCCCTGTAAGGCGGCTTCGTGAATGTGTTAGGGCTGTGTTACCAATCCCAGTCGGCATGTTTAGGGCGGTTTTTACCTTATATATGGTTAGTATAGGTGCAGGCGCAGGTGTTCTATCAGAGCAGCCCAACACGGGCGACAGAGATGCGGATGTCTGCCGCCTGAACGTGCTACAGCAAAGATTTGGTTTGTGGCGGGGGTGCAACAAAGGGTTGCGACCTTCGCGCTCAGGGAAAGAAAAGGACTGGGATTATGCCCTTGTAGTGCGTGCGCATCCTATGTACTTTGACCCTACCTTGGTATCTATCGTCGATGGGCGGCATCACTTCGTAGACGATGCGGTGTTCTACGCTGATACGCCTTGAGAACAGACCCTTCATATTGCCGCCTAAGCGCTTGTATTTAGGAGGGCTTCTGAACGGATCCTCCTCGAGAATAGACAACAACTTCCTTGCCTTACGCCCATATCCGCTCCTTTCGAGCTCTCCTTTTGCTTTAGGGACCAGCACCATCTCATACATCGTTGCTGCTCCACCTTGTAAGCTCAGACTCGGGGGTGTTACGCCCCTCCTTTATGTCGTCCTCGAGCCCTGGAACACCCATAAGATATATTGTTTCCAAGATGTTTTCCCAGTCTTCCTCGGAGATCATGACGATCGTGCCCCTCTCCGAAGTAACGCGGACAGGCTCGTCTAGCGCAATCTCTATCAAACTGTAGAGATCCGCGCTGGCTTCAGCGGCGTTTACTGTCGTCATAGGTGAATAATGCGAACGTCTGTATAAAAACGTGCGCTTTTCCAATAGTGCTTTTAATCCATCATCAATTACATAAAGTGGCTACGCTCTTCGCAAAACATCCCTACGGATGACAGCGGGGCCATCAGTAGAAATCAAGAAATCCAGCCGCGCATGGTAAAACTTTTTATCCTACGTCACAATCCTCGGTTCAGACGCCACTGTGGCTCAGCGGTAGAGCGGCAGTTTCGTAAACTGTAGGCCGGGGGTTCGATCCCCTCCAGTGGCTCCACTTGTCTCAACAGTCCTCTTTAGGGCCGTTCCTCACCAGGTACCTGTTCACGATCTTCACAGCGCAGACGTCGCCGCACATGGAGCAGCCGTCCTCTTCCTTCGTGCACCCCCTCGCCCTGTACCGCCTCGCCTTCTCAGGGTCGATGCACACCTCGAACATCGTGTTCCAGTCGAGGGCCTTCCTCGCCCTCGCCATCTTTGTGTCCATCTCCCTGCCCCTGCCCCTGCAGAGGTCCCCCACGTGCGCGGCTATCTTGGACGCGATCAGCCCCTCCCTCACGTCGTCCTCGTCCGGGAGGGATAGGTGCTCCGCAGGGGTGAGGTAGCACAGGAAGTCCGCGCCGCTCTGTGCGGCCACCGCGCCGCCTATCGCCCCGACTATGTGGTCGTACCCCGGGGCGATGTCCGTGACCAGGGGGCCGAGGACGTAGAACGGGGCGTCGTGGCAGAGCCTCTTCTCCAGCATCATGTTCGCCGGCACCTGGTCCAGCGGGACGTGCCCCGGCCCCTCCACCATGCACTGGACCCCCGCCTCCCTGCATCTGACAACGAGATGCCCGAGGGTCATCAGCTCGGACAGCTGCGCCTGGTCCGTCGCGTCGTCGATGCACCCTGGCCTGAACCCGTCCCCGAGGGAGAGGGCGAACTCGTATTTGCGGGCGAGCTCGAGGAGGTAGTCGAAGTTCCTGTAGAGGGGGTTCTCCTCCTCGTTGTGGAGTATCCATGCGGTCAGGAAGGACCCTCCCCGGGACACGACGTCCGTCACCCTCTCGCACTTCTTGAGCCAGGCGACGCTCTCCCTCGTTATGCCGCAATGGACGGTCATGAAGTCCATCCCGTCCTTGGCATGCTTCTCGATGCCGCCGAATATGTCGTCCTCGGTCATGTCCACGACCGCGTCCTGCCTTGCGGCGGTCAGCCCCGTCTGGTATATCGGGACCGAGCCTATCATCATGGGGGCCCTGCCGATCAGCGTCCTCCGGATGTGGTCGATGTCCCCCCCTGTGCTGAGGTCCATCACCGCGTCGGCTCCGTACTTGACCGCGATGTCCAGCTTCCTGAGCTCGCAGTCCAGGTCGGCCATGTCCCTGGAGGTCCCAAGGTTCACGTTAACCTTAACGCCCATCCCCTCCCCGATAGCGGCCGGCTCCGGGCCGTGCACGGGGTTGCAGGGGGCCACTATCCTCCCTGACGCTATCCCGTTCCTCACGAACTCCTCGCTCACCCCTTCCTTCTCGGCGATCCGCCTGATCATTGGGCTGACGCCCCGGCGAGCCTCTTCCATGATGGTGCTCATGCGCATAGTCATCTGTTGTCAATATTTCAGATTTGCCCACCCCTTCCCCCCCGACGGGCGACGCTCTTGCGCCCTCGCGTGCGTGCGCGTGCGCACGTATATATACGGGTCAGGCATACCCTCATCACGGTATTTATCAGGAGTCACAGGAAATGGATGGGAAGAAGCAGCAGGGGCTACGCGACGATGACTACAACGCAGGGACCATCATCGTCCTAAAAGGATTGGAGGCCGTCAGAAAAAGGCCAGGGATGTACATAGGGAGCACAGACGGCAGAGGGCTCCACCATCTCGTCTATGAGATCGTGGACAACGGAATAGACGAGGTGATGGCAGGCTATGCGAAGAACGTCAGCGTCACCATTAATGAAGATGGCTCTGTGACCGTCAGCGATGACGGGAGAGGGATTCCAGTGGGGATGAACGAGGAGGAAGGCAAGGACGCGCTCGAGATATGCCTCACAGACCTTCATGCGGGGGGGAAGTTCAACCAGAGCGCATACAAGGTCTCGGGAGGGCTCCACGGGGTCGGGGCGTCTGTTGTCAACGCCTTGTCAAAGTACTTTGTGGCCACGGTCGAGAGGGAGGGGAGCATCTACAGGCAGACCTATCATATCGGGATACCGGACGGCCCGGTGGAGGTCATCGGCACATCGGACAAGACTGGAACGACGATAACGTTCTACCCCGACGACGAGATATTCGAGACGACCGTATTCGATTACGAGGAGCTCCAGTACAGGTTCAGGAACCAGGCCTTCCTCAACAAGGAGGCGACCATCTTCTTTGAGGACAAGAGGGTTGGGAGGTCCGAGAAGTTCCATTACGAGGGCGGGGTCTCCGAGTTCGTCCTGTATCTGAACAGGTCGAAAAAGGCCATACACGACCCGCCGATAGCGCTTGCCGGAGAGAGATACGGGGTGCAGATGGACATCGCCCTCCAATACACGGACGGGTACAACGAGGCTGTCGATTCCTTCGTCAACACGATATACACCCCAGAGGGCGGGCACCACCTGACGGGGTTCAGGGCGTCGTTGACTAAGACCATCAACGACTATGGCAAAGTGAACGGGCTGCTCAAGGACACCACGCTCGAGGGCGGCGACGTCAGGGAAGGGCTCACTGCGATAATCAGCATAAGGATGCCGGACCCGCAGTTCGAGGGGCAGACAAAAACGAAGCTCGGGAGCAGCATCGCCCAGAAGGCGGTATCCTCGCTCATGAACGAAAAGCTCGCGGAGTACCTCTTGGAGAACCCGGCGGTCGCGGCGGCCATAATCAAAAAGAGCATATTCGCAATGGAGACCAGGAAGGCCCTGGAGAAACAGAAGAGGACATTGAGGAAGGGGGCCCTCGAATCGAACAGCCTGCCCGGGAAGCTTGCCGACTGTTCGGAGAAGGACCCTGCGAAGTGCGAGCTGTACATCGTGGAGGGCGAGTCCGCCGGAGGGAGCGCGAAACAGGGCAGGGACCGTGCGTTCCAGGCGATCCTCCCGCTCCGCGGGAAGATCCTCAACGTGGAGAAGGCAAGGCCGGACAAGGTCCTCGACAACGAGGAGATAAGGAACCTCATGATCGCAATAGGCGGCGGCATAGGGGACGAGTTCGACGTCGCTAAGATAAGGTACCATAACATAGTGATAATGACCGATGCCGACATAGACGGGGCGCACATAGGCACCCTGCTCCTGACGCTGTTCTACAGGAAGATGAAGCCGCTGATCGAGCATGGGCACATATTCCTCGCGATGCCGCCCCTCTACAGGGTCTCCAAGGGCAAGAAGGAGGCGTACGCCTACAACGAAGGCGAGATGGCGAAGGCTTTGGAGGAGTTCGGCCAGGGCGCCAACGTGAGCAGGTACAAGGGGTTGGGGGAGATGAACCCGCAGCAGCTGTGGGAGACGACCATGGACCCTGAGACGAGGCTGATGAAGAGGGTTGAGATCGAGGACGGGATGCTAGCCGACCAGCTGTTCTCCATACTGATGGGGGACGACGTGGATCCGAGGAGGGAGTTCATAATCGAGCATGCCCACGAAGTGATCAACCTGGATGTGTGATACCATGGAGGAGCGCAAGAGGATCATACCCCAGAGCATCGAGAAGGAGATGAAGAGGTCGTACATCGACTACTCCATGAGCGTGATAGTGGGCCGCGCCCTGCCGGACATAAGGGACGGGCTGAAACCGGTCCACAGGAAGATACTGTACGCCATGTCGGAGCTCGGCCTCCCCCACAACAGGCCGCACAAGAAGTCCGCTAGGGTGGTGGGCGAGGTGCTGGGCAAGTACCACCCCCACGGAGACTCCGCCGCCTACGAGGCGATGGTGAGGATGGCGCAGCCCTTCTCGCTCAGGTACCCGCTGGTGGACGGCCAGGGGAACTTCGGGTCGGTGGACGGGGACTCCCCGGCGGCGATGCGTTACACCGAGGCCCGCCTGACGAAGATATCCGGCGACCTCCTCGCAGACCTCGACAAGGACACCGTGGACTTCGTCGACAACTTCGACGGCTCCCTCAAGGAGCCCAGCGTCCTGCCGGCGAAGTTCCCGAACCTCCTGGTAAACGGCTCGGACGGCATAGCGGTGGGGATGGCGACCAAGATGCCCCCCCACAACCTCTCCGAGGTCTGCGACGCGATGATCCATGCCATCGACGACCCCGGGGCGGACGTCTACGACCTGATGAGGTTCGTCAAGGGGCCGGACTTCCCCACCGGGGGGACCATATTCGGCCTCTCTGGGATAGTGTCAGCATACACCACCGGCAGGGGGAAGATAAGGGTGAGGGCCAACACCCACTTCGAGGAGATAGGCAACGGCAAGAGCAGCATAGTCATCGACGAGCTCCCTTACCAGGTCAACAAGGCCTCCCTCATCGAGACCATAGCCGAGCACGTGAAGGACAAGGTCCTGGAGGACATAACCGACCTCCGCGACGAGTCGGACAGGGACGGCATGAGGGTGGTCATCGAGCTCCACAGGGACGCGATAGAGAACGTGGTCCTTGAGAACCTGTATAAAAAGACCCAGATGGAGATAACCTATGGGATAATCAACCTGGCGCTCGTCGACAACAAGCCGACCCTGCTCACCCTGAAGGAGATGATCGGGCACTACATCGCCTACAGGTCGGAGGTGGTCGTCCGCAGGACGAGGTACGACCTCGAGCAGGCTGAGAAGCGCCACCACATCCTGGAGGGCCTTATGAAGGCGCTGGGGATGCTGGACGAGGTCATAGCCCTGATCCGCGCGTCGAAGGACGCGGCGGAGGCCAACGAGGGGCTCAGGTCGCTCCTCGTGATCGACGAGGAGCAGGCGAAGGCGATACTGGACATGAGGCTCCAGAAGCTCACCGGGCTGGAGATAGAGTCCATCAGGGAGGAGCACCGGCAGCTGGTCGAGCTCATGGGGGACCTCCGGGACATACTGGGCAACCCTGGAAGGGTGTCCGCCATAATCAAGGGCGAGCTCGAGGAGATGAAATCCTCTTACGGGGATGCCCGCAGGACAGTCATCAACGAGAACGCCCTCGACGTCGACGAGGAGGACCTGATACCGAGGGAGGACGTGGTCATCACCATATCGGCGGACAACTACATCAAGAGGATCCCGCTCAGCACCTACAGGCAGCAGGCGAGGGGCGGCGTGGGCCTCATGGGCATGCAGACCAAGGAGGAGGACTACGTCTCGAGCATGTTCGTGACTTCCTCCCACGACTACCTCATGTTCATAACGAACCGCGGGAGGCTCCACTGGCTCAAGGGCTACAGGGTCCCGGAGGGGAGCAGGCATTCCAAAGGCAAGCCGATAGTCAACCTGCTGCCGGATCTGGAGCAGGGGGAGATGGTGGAGAACACCATCTGCGTCAGCGGCTTCCCCGAGGACGAGTACCTCGCGTTCTGCACCAAGAACGGGCTGCTGAAGAAGACGAGCCTGAGCGCGTACAGGAACGTGAGGTCCAGGGGCATAAAGGCGATAAAGCTGGAGGACGGCGACGAGCTGATCGAGACCGCCATAACCAAAGGGGACGACCAGGTGATCCTTGCGACGAGGGGCGGCCAGGCCGTGAGGTTCAAGGAGTCGGACGTCCGCCCCACCGGCAGGGACACCATGGGCGTCAAGGGCATGACCATCGGGCCGGGCGACTCCGTCGTCTCGATGGCCGTGGTGCGGCCCGGGGAGAAGCTCCTGACGGTCACCGAGAACGGGTACGGCAAGATCTCGGAGGTGACGGACTACCGGCATACGAGGCGCGGCGCCAAGGGCGTGATCACCATAAAGACCGACGAGCGGAACGGGAGGGTGGTCAGCGTGAGGAGGGTCTCCAGCGGCGACCAGCTCATGGTGACCAGCGCCCACGGGAAGATGATACGCATGAACGTCGATGAGATAAGGGAGACGGGCCGCAACGCCAAAGGGGTGCGCATAATGGACATGAGGGACGGGGACAAGGTGACGGCCGTCCAGCCGATAATCCCAGACGAGGGGGAGGGATGAGGGTGCGGCCGGAGGCGTCCCTGCTCGCCGCTGCGGCCGTGTTCGCGGTCGGCGCGGCGGCATGCGCGGCCATGGCATACATGTCGGCCGCCGATGGGAACGCCGCCCGGGCCGCCGTGTCGGCCGTGTCGCTCGCGGTGCTCGCCGCTTGCGCCGCGTCCGCCCTGCTGTTCCGCGCAAGGCTCTCCGCCCTCAACGGCGTCAGGGAGGACGTCAAGTGCCTAAGGCTGAAGAGGCCCGGCCTCGAGAGGGCGCACGAGGACGAGATAACCCCCAAGCCGCCGCAGGGCGGCGGCCGGGGCGCGGACGGAGAGTGGCACGAGGAGGGGATCGTGCCGAAGGGGAAGATGCCGGGGCAGGGCCAAGGGGATCCAGCGGAAAGGCTCCCGCCCGGCGGGCCGCACACGGAGGTGGGGAGGTGAGGGCGCCCGATGCGGCGAGGAGCCCGTTCATCGGGCCGGGCGTCCGGGCCGACACGGCGGACTGGCGCGAGGTGCTCTCCGCCAGCCTGGGCAAGGCGATGTCGAACCAGCTGGCCTGCTCCGAGGCCGTGGTCAGGGGGAGGGGCTGGAACGTCGACTTCGGCGAAGGGACGATATACTTCGGCGACGACGGCTTCCCTGTGCAGTTTATAGGGAGCGAGTCCAGTTCGTCCGGTACCTGGCTCTGGGGCTGGGAGAACGTCAACGGCTTCCCTGACGGGATCCTCAGGGTGGCCGCCTCCGCGAGGGCGGCCGGGGAGGGATGGGGGCTGCCGCCCCTCACGACGCCCGAGCTCGCGCTGGGCGACGCGATCAACGGCCACACCCTGTCCGTCGTGGCCGTCTCCGTCTGCGGGGAGGACGTCTGCTACTACCGGGGCCCGCATGACGGCGGGGCGGTGCTCATGGCCTTCCCTGCGCCGGAGGAGGTGTTCGCGCCGGTCGACGCCATGAGGTTCGTGAGCGTGTCGATGCAGTGCATCCAGCAGTTCGACGTCGACCACGAGGTGTTCATCAGGGGGTTCCTGCACCAGAACGGCACCCCCTACTCCCAAGAGGGGGACGCCATCATAGCGGGCTTCGACAGGGATCTGAGGATAGAGTTCGAAAGCGCTGGCGGGCGCACGAGGGTCCGCAGGATGACGACCGCCTGATGCGGCCAGCGGCCCCCTTCGCAGGGGCCGCGGCCACAGGGAGGAAGGGGACAGGGGCGGCCCAGGGAGGCGTGATGTTCAGGAAACTTTATAATAGGGAACCTGCGATAGGGGGAACTGCGCCGTGGTAACTCAGTTGGGAGAGTGCATGACTGAAGATCATGAAGTCGCTGGTTCGAGCCCGGCTCACGGCACCATTCACCCTTTTGGCATGATGCGCATCCCACGCCCGTCAGAGGAGAGGGGGGCATCCTTTGGAACCTGACAAGATATTCATAGATATAAGGACGAGCGAGCTCACCCTCGCACAGGTCCTGCAGGAGGTCCAGAGGATACAGGAGGAGAACCCGGACTACGAGATATTCCTCGACGGCGACGCGCATGCGATCGCCGGGAGGAGGCGTGCGGGGAGGGGGCGGCCATGAGGGGCAGGGTGACCATCGCGCTCTACAACTCCTACGACCCCAACAAGTTCAGGGAGCCCCACCGGAGGGTCATCGCGAGGACGGGGGGCCTGGCGATGGCCTTCGACATGAACCTGGCTCTTATAGGGTTCCCGATCCCGGAGGAAGTGAGGACCCCCGTGGAGATCGCTGAATGGGTCGCCGGTACCACAAGCATCGGAGGCCACGGGGACTATTTCCTGGAACTTGCCGAGAAGGGAAGGTTCAATAAGTTCCCATACCCGTCGAAGGGGTTCCCGCCCCAGCTCGGCGAGCCGGTGCTCACCACCAGCAAACCCGATGAGAAAAAGAAGACAAGCGTGAGCGAAGTGGCGGAGATGGTCAATGGAGGCAGGAGCGTGGCGCTGGTGTTCGGGATAGGGCCGCACGGGGTGCCGAAGGACGTGGCCTCGATACCGAGGTACCACATGGACGTCACCGGCGGGGGCTTCTCGCTGGAGACCTGCACCGCCCTCGGGGCGGTCTGCGGGGCCATAAGCTCCAGGCTGGATCAGTACTTGTCGTAAACGATGCCGCCAGGCTCCAGAAGGACGCCCTTGCCCTTCTCCACCCTGCCCACGATTTCTGCGTTCCCATACCGTTCGGCGACATCCTCCGCGTCCGCCTCCGGCATGACGATCATGAACCCCATGCCCATGTTGAACGTCTGGTACATCTCCCTGTCCTCCACGCCCCCCAGCTCCTGGACGATCCCGAAGATCGGGGCGGGCGCGACGGGGCGGTCGATGACGTACATCAGCCCCGCCCTCATGCGGAGGAGGTTCCTGAGTCCGCCGCCGGTTATGTTCACGAGGCCGTGCACGGCATGCTCCCTGTTGATCTCGAGCACCTGCCTGACGTATATCTCCGTCGGCCTGAGCAGCTCCTCCCCCACTGTACCCGACAGCCCTTTCAGCCTGTCGCCGAGGGATACGCCCGAGGACTCCAGGACCTTCCTGGCCAGGGTGAACCCGTTGGAGTGCAGGCCGGACGACCTCAGGCCAACTATCGCGTCGCCCTCCTCGCACCCCTCCCCGGTGACCTCGCGCCCTCTCTCGACGAACCCAAGGCATGTGCCGGAGAGGTCGATTCCGTTGACAAGCTCGGGGAGCACCGCTATCTCGCCGCCGACTATCTCCATGTTGGACAGCTCCGCGCCCCTCTCCAGCCCTTTGCCTATCTCTCTTGTGAGATTGTCGTCCGGGCGGTCGATCGCTATGTAGTCTACGAAGGACATCGGCTCGGCGTTGACGCATATGGTGTCGTTGACGTTCATCGCGATGCAGTCGATCCCGACGGTGTTCCAGACGCCCAGCTCCTTTGCGACCAGGAGCTTCGTCCCGACCCCGTCCGTGGCCATCGTCAGGTACGTGTCGCCGAACTCTATCAGGCTCGCGAAGAGGCCTGGGATGCGGGCCATGCTCCCTATGCCGCTCCTCTTGAACCTGAGCTCGCCCACAAGGGAGCCTATGGCTTTCGACTTGTCGTCTATGTTGACGCCCGCACCCGAATACGTCCATCTCTTAGGCATTGGTCTCAGCCCGATAATGGGCGCACCCTCTTATTAGTTTTCACGGACTGGTGCGGCTGGTTTGATGGTAAGCATGAAATACTAAAGCATGTATTAGTAAATCATATCTTAGCAATAAGAGATTAGGCAGATGAGGGTAACATGTTCGTCGGTCGCGCGAAGGAGCTCAATGAGCTGAACTGGCTCTACCGCACGGACAAGTTCCAGCTCGCTGTGGTGTACGGGCGTCGCCGCGTCGGGAAGACCGCGCTGATAAACGAGTTCCTCAGAGGCAAGGAGGCCATATTCTTCACCGCACAGGAGACCAACGCCGGACAGAACCTCGAGAACTTCAGCAGGGACGTGTTCAGGTGCGTGTACGGGCACGGCCCGGCGCCGACATTCAGGAGCTTCCTCGACGCGCTGGAGCACGTGTTCGCGCTGTCGAAGGACAGACGCCTGGTGCTGGTGATCGACGAGTACCAGCGCCTGGAGAGGTCCCATGAGGGGTTCGCCTCCCTGCTGCAGATCATGATCGACAGGCACAAGGACGTTTCCAGGCTGTTCCTGGTGCTGTGCGGGTCGGATGTCCCCCTCATGGGGGGCCGGCTGACAGGGGGAGGCGGCCCCCTCCAGGGGAGGCAGACGGCGCAGCTCAGGGTAGAGCCGTTCGATTTCTTCGACAGCAGGCGCTTCTTCAGGGGCTTCTCGGACGAGGACACGGCGCTGGTCTACGGCGTCGTCGGGGGCATGCCCCAGTACCTCCTGCAGATGCACGACTTCATATCGGTCGAGGACAACATAAAGAACGCCTTCCTGAGGCCGTCGTCGCCCTTCTCTGAGGAGCCGGAGAACCTCCTGAGGCAGGGGGTGCGCGAGCTGGCGATCTACAATGCGGTCATCACGGCCGTCGCGGGCGGAGGCGCGAGGGTCTCAGAGGTGTCGGAGAAGACCGGCGAGGGGACGAGCGTCTGCTCAGCGTACCTGAAGGCGCTCGTCGGCATGGGCGTCCTGAAGAAGGAGACGCCCTTCGCTGAAAAGACGCAGAAAAGGACGACATACTCTGTCGCGGACAACATGCTCAGGTTCTGGTACCGTTTCATTCCGCCCAACCTCTCCGCGATCCAGAGCGGGATGGCGGACGCCGTCTACGGGAGCATATCGAAACAGCTGCCGGCCTTCATGGGGGGCGTGTTCGAGGACATATGCAGGCAGTACCTCTGGCGCCTCCGGCCTGGGGGAGGGGCGCCCGTGGAGTTCACTGGCATGGGGAGATGGTGGGGTGTCGACCCCCGGACGAAGAGCGGGGCGGAGATAGGCATCATCGCGGCGGACGGCGCAGGGGCCGCGTTGTTCTGCGACTGCTGGTGGGCGGACGGCGAGGTCGACACGCCCGCATTGGACGGGCTCGTCAAGCGCAGCGAGCTGTTCCCCTTCGAGAGGAGGCGCTTCTGCCTCTTTGCCAAGAAGGGGTTCACCCCTGGTTGCGTCGAGCGCGCCGCCGAGCTGGGCGGCGCGGGCCTCATCACCTTCAGCGACATGCTCCGCAGGTTCTGAGGCGCCGCCGCCCGGGCGCCCGCGGCATGCCACCGCAAAGTGGTTTATCGGAAAAGAGCATCCATGTGGCAAGATGGCTCTGCACGACCGTTGGGTCCAGGAAAGGAAACATGAGCATTATTACAGGCTGGCGAAGAAGCTCAACTACAGGTCCAGGGCGGCCTTCAAGCTGATGCAGATCGACGACCGGTTCGGCATATTCAAGGAGGGGGACTCCGTGGTGGACCTCGGGGCCTCCCCCGGGGGTTGGCTCCAGGTGGCGAGGGGGAGGGTCGGCGACAAGGGCAGCGTGGTCGGCGTGGACCTCCGCCACATAAGGCCGCTGGAGGGGGTTGTGACGGTCATGGGCGACATCACCGAGGACGGCACCATGCGGCGGCTGCTCGAGGCGTTCGGGGGGAAGGCCGACGTGGTCCTGTCGGACATGGCGCCGAACATCGGAGGCCATTACTCCACGGATCACGCCAGGTCCGTGGACCTGTGCAACCACGCCGTCGGCGTGTGCGACAGGGTGCTCAGGAAGGGAGGCAAGCTCGTCATGAAGGTGTTCATGGGGGACATGATGCCGTCCCTCCTTAAAGAGGTGGAGTCGAGGTTCGCTTACGTCAGGGTCCATTCCCCCGATGCGTCCAGGGACGCCTCCTCCGAGGTGTACGTGGTGGCGAAGGGGTTCCTCGCATCGAAGAACGTCGAGCTTAAGGACATGGCCGAGGAGAGAGGGGGGCCGGAGTTCACGCCGAAGGGCGGGAACATCTGATCAGTCCCAGAACCGCTTGGTCTTCGCATAGAGTATCTCCGCGTTCATTATGTCGCGGAGGAAGTCGTCCTCGTCCGCATGCACGCCCCTCAGTATCCTCGATGCGCCGTCAGGCCCTATCCCCCTCCCCGCCAGGACGATGGCGGCGCGCCTCCCGTACTCGTTGACGAGGTTCGCGTTCCTCGACACCCTCAGGGCGTCCTTCTTCTCCTGCTCGTCGCGGCCCTGTTTCTTGATGAGCTTGACGCCCTCCCTCTCGTACCCTTTGAGGAGGGCCACCATGTTACCGCCGCACCTGGAGCATTTGAAGCGGGGCGGCGCGTCGGCGACCCTCTGCCGCCACTGGTTCAGGCAGTTCAGGCAGGACGCGTACAGGACCTCGTCCTCCAGCCTGCCTTTGAGGGCCATCAGGATCGCATGGTCGGCCCTGACGGGCTGCATAAGCTCCTTGGACCTCGTGATGCCCTCGAGGCCGATGTGGGACATCCCGCAGACCTCCATCCTCATCCGCCCTTCGGACAGCATCCTCACGGCTAGCTCGGTGTTCGCGACGTCCAGATCCTCCCAGAGCACCATGTCTATCGCCTCGTTGTACGCGGGGGTGCCCTTGTGGAGGTCGAAGAGGCGGTTGAAGTTGATGAAGCGGTGGTCCGCGCCCTTCTCGATTATGCCGAACTTCTTCGCCACATGGACGAAGCGCCACTTGAGGTGCGAGGAGTTCAGGATGGTGATCCGGGCCAGGGCCTCCACCGTGCCCGGCTTGATCGACAGGAAGGTGTCCTCCAGTAGCCTCCTGTCGACGCCCCTCGGCAGCTCGAGTATGACCCGGTAGGGGTCGGTCGACACGCCGACGCTCTCCCCCAGGCGTGCGGTCAGCAGGGCGGAGTATATCTTCCCGAACGTCTCGTTCACCCTGCTCCCGAAGCAGCAGTTCAATATCGCCAGCCTGTCGCTGACCTCGAGGGTGATGGTCTCGTCCGTGGGGACCGGCCACTTCTCTCTCTGCCTGCCGACGTACTCGGCCACCCTCCTGAGGCAGTTCTCGTCGCCAGGGTACCTGTCCATGTCCATCTTGCGGCGCATCGCGCCCACCTCCATGGCGACCTCGAAGGGGACGGGTATGTCCGAGCCGGCCCACGACGGGACCGACCCGACGTCCCGGGCCTCCTCGACCAGGAGCTCGTCCTCCCTCATCTCGACGATCCTCCACGTCCTGCCCTTGGCGATGAACATCGCGTACGGCTCGGCGAAGGAGGCGACGAAGCTCTCGTCGAGCGTCCCGATGACCCCTCTCGTGCTTATGTCCCGGACCAGGTACGTCCTCTCGTCCGGGATCATGGAGATGTTCTCGTAGAAGTAGCGCATCCCTTTCATGGAGCGCCTGAACCCGTTCTCGTCCTCGAACAGCATCTTTATGGACTTCAGCTGCTCCAGCACGTCGTCCATGTCCGACCGCTGGAGCGTCTTGAACGAGTTGGACCTCTTGACTATCTTGTACGCGAGGTCCCTCTGGGTGCGGCCGCTCATGGTCATCGCGATGAGCTGGTTGGCGAGCACGGTGAGCGGGTTGGGCCTGCCTTTGAAGTACTCGAGCTCCTTCGCGTCGCTCCGTCTAGCGATGACGAGCGCCTCGGCGACCTCGTCGGGGGCGGTCGCGAGGATCACGGACCGTATGACCTCCCCCATCCTGTGCCCGGCGCGCCCGGCGCGCTGTATCATCCTCGACACCTCCCTGGGCGAGTTGTACTGTATGACGAGGTCGGCGGTGCCGATGTCTATCCCCAGCTCAAGGGAGGAAGTCGCGATGACCGCCCTCAGGCCCCCCGCCTTGAAACGGTCCTCGATGCCGGTCCTGTTCTCCTTCGAGAGGGAGCCGTGGTGCACATCGATCGAGAACCCCTCGTCCCAGAGGCGGTACCTCGCAGCGAGCCACTCCGCCGTCTCCCTCGTGTTCACGAAGAGGAGGGTGGACCTCCCCCCCTCGATGAGGGCCCTCGCCCTCTTCATCACGGCCAGGATGTCGGGGTCCCCCTGAAGCCTGTCCAGCAGGACGGCGTCGCCCGCGTCGGGGGCGGGGCACTCCACGGATATCTCGAAGTCCCTGTGCGTGTCGTGCTTGCACACGGCGACCTCCCTCCCCACGCCGGAGAGGAAGTCCCTGACATCGTCCACGTCGCCGACGGTCGCCGAGAGGCCGACCCTCTGGAACTCCCCGCTGATCTCCGCCAGCCGCTCCAGGGCCACGCCGAGCTGCGCGCCCCTCTCCGTGCTAGAAAGCTCGTGTATCTCGTCGACCACCACCCACTCCACGTTCTTCAGGTGCTCCCTCAGCCGCTTGCCGGTGAAGAGGACCTGCACGGTCTCCGGCGTCGTGATGAGGATCTCGGGGGCCTTCTGCGACTGCCTGTTCCTCTCGGCCTGCGTGGTGTCGCCGTGCCTCACGCCGACGGATATGCCGAGGGCCGCCCCGTAGTCCTCCATCCTCTTCATCATGTCCCGGTTAAGGGCCCTCAGCGGGGTTATGTACAGGCAGCGAACCCCGCCCTTCCCCTTCGTCCTGAAGATGGTGTCGAAGATCGGCAGCATGGCCGCCTCGGTCTTCCCTATGCCGGTGGGGGCCACCAGGAGGACGTTCCTCCCCGAGAGGATCATCGGGATGACGCTCCTCTGGGGGTCGGTCGGCCGCGTTATGCCCCTTTCTTTCAAAACGGAGACGAGTTCCGGGCTGAGCTTATCGAAGGACATGAAAAGTGGGAGGCGCCGGGCGGCCCCGGCGGATTGCTCATCTCCTCTTCTTCTTGCCGGCGGCCCGGAGGTTATCCTTCACGGCTGCCTTGATCTCGACCGCCTGGGCCTCCCCGTCCGTGACATCCTTCTCGAGGAAGGACAGCACCGCCCATCCCTCCTCTTCGAGCGCGTTCTTGGTGCTGGCGTCGACCTCCCCCTCCGGGAGTATGTACACGGCCACCTTGGAGTTGACGAAGGCCACGGGTATTATGCGCGGGCCGTAGTCCTTCCTGCACCTTAGCCCCTTGTTCCAGGCGGCCCTTCTGACCAGCGCCTCCGGGGAGTTGTCCGTCCAGATATCCTCACCCACTGCGTCCCCTCCTGTGTCTGCCAGCGGCTCGGGTGCGGCTTCCGTCCTTGCGGCCGCCTCTGCGGCCTCCTTGGCTCTCGCCTCGGCCTCCGCCTTAGCGGCGGCCTCCCTGGCCTCCGCTTCCGCCTTGGCCGCCGCCTCTTTTGCCTTAGCCTCCGCTTCCGCCTTGGCCGCCGCCTCTTTTGCCTTAGCCTCCGCTTCCGCCTTGGCCGCCGCCTCTTTTGCCTCGGCCTCTTTGTCCGCTGGCGGGGGGCCTGCCGCCTTCGGCGGCTCTGGCCCCTTGTCATCGGCAGGTTTCGGCTCCGCCGGGGCGGTGACCTTCAGCAGCACCTCGGACAGGTCCATTATCTTTATCTTGGAGTTGATCTGTTTCGCACCCTGCGTGAGGTTGACCACGCAGAAGGGGCAGCATGTGACGAGTATGTCCGCGCCTGTCTCCTCGGCGTCCCTGACCCTTTCGGCCGCGATGTTCACTGCCATGTCGTTGTATTGGCTCTTGTACCCGCCGCCGGCGCCGCAGCACCTGGAGTTCTCCCTGTTGCGGGTCATCTCCACGAGCTCGATCCCTTTGATCTTCTTCAGGACGTTCCTGGGGGTCTCGAACACCCCCATGTGCCTGCCCATGTGGCAGGGGTCGTGGTACGTCACCTTCGCCTTGAACTCGTGGTTGAGCGGGAGCTTCTTCTCGGCGATCAGCTTTTCGACGTACTGGGAGAAGTGATAGACGTTCTGCCCTGTCTTCGCATAGAACTTCCCGAGGTCTGTGGAGATGGTCTTGTAGCAGCCCGAGCAGGTCATCACCATGTCCTTCGCGCCCATCCCGTCCGCCCCCTCGACTATCTTCTCCGCGCATTCGAGCGAGTGCCTGTGGGTCCCTGTCCTGAGCAGGGGCGAGGAGCAGCACCACTCGTCCGTGCCGAGCGTGTTTATCTTCACTCCAGCCCTTGCGAGCACGCGCACGCCGGTCTGCGGCAGCGACTGCTGCCTGTACGCCCCGGTGCACCCTGCGAAGAACAGCACGTCGGGGGTGTGCGCCCTCTCCACCTCCTCGGGCCACCAGTCCCCTCTTTTGGACGGCGGCTCCCCGTAGGGGTTGTGGACCTCCCCGACCTTCTTGGCCATGCCCTTGTGCGCGGACATGGGGCCGGCTCCCTCGTCGACGATCCATTTCCTGACCGTCTCCCAGAACTCCACGAGGGGGATGCTAGCATGGCAGACCGCCTCGCAGTTCCCGCACCCCGTGCACTTGTACATCGCATCGACGAAGTACGGGCTGAGGGACACCTCCCTCCCGAGGAGCTTGTCGACCCCGCCGGCGCCGCTGAGCTGGTTGAGGTAGTATATCTTCCCCCTCGGGGTCACGGACTCCCACGGGGTCTGGTCGTGGGCCTCGCAGACGCTGATGCAGTAGCCGCACTGCAGACAGGCGGTGAGCTCCTGCTGTATGCGAGGCATCTTCTGGATCTTCACGCTGTCCTTCAGCTCTCTAAGCTTCGAAAACGGGCTTTGTCTCTGGGCTTTCGCTTTCATAATGGAAGGAGAACAACGCACGCACCTTATTAAGGCTTTTGAACGCGCCCCATGTGCCAACGGGGGCGTCCCCGGCCNGTGCGCGGACGCCGGCCGCGCCGGGCGAAATGCAATCAACTGAAATATATTGAAGGANATCCTCTGCCGATGGACAGGTTCCTTGAGCTGAAGGTCGCGATGGCGGAGAGGCAGTCCGAGGTAGGGTACGGGAGGGCGAGGATCGACAACGAGTCCCGCAGGCGCCTCGGCCTGGACCTCGGGGACATCATCGAGATAACCGGCAAGAGGACGGTCGTTGCCCGGATATTCAAGGGGGAGGCCGGCGACGACGGCATGAGGCTCATACGCATAGACGGCCCCACGAGGACGTGCGCCGGGGTAAGCGTGGACGAGACCGTCCGCATAAGGAAGTGCGACCCAGGCGTGGCGCAGAAGGTCGTCCTCAGCCCCAATATATCCGAGGGCAAGAGGATAAGCTACGAGGAGGGGGTCGAGGGCGTGTTCAGGAGCGGGCTCCTGTGGAGGCCGCTCATAGCCGGCATGGACATAATGCTGTCGAACATCGCCCTCATGGGCAACAGGGTGCAGTACAACGTCGCCTCCACGGTCCCCGGCGGGCCCGTGGTCGTCGGGGAGGACACCGAGATAATAGTCAAGAGCGAGCCCGCCAAGAAGGAGCAGGGCGTGCGCGCCGGGCGCACCACGTACGACGACGTCGGGGGGCTGGACGACGAGCTGCGCCGGATCAGGGAGATGATAGAGCTCCCCCTCAAGCACCCGGAGCTCTTCGACAGGATGGGCATATCCGCGCCCAAGGGCGTGCTGCTATTCGGGCCCCCTGGCACGGGCAAGACGCTGATCGCGGAGGCGGTCGCCAACGAGTCGGGCGCCTCCTTCTACTCGATCCGCGGGCCGGAGATAATGGGCAGGTACTACGGGCAGAGCGAGGAGAGGCTCAGGAAGATATTCGAGGAGGCGGAGGAGAACGGGCCGAGCGTGATATTCCTCGACGAGATCGACTCGATCGCGCCGAACAGGGACTCCACATACGGAGAGGTGGAGAGGCGGGTGGTGGCGCAGCTGCTGACGCTCATGGACGGGATGGGCGGGAGG
>WRNL01000004.1 GCA_009776625.1 Methanomassiliicoccaceae archaeon
CGCTCCCGTTGACGAGGATAGAGACCTTCCTGTCCTTGACGGGGACCATGCCAACCCGTGCCCACATGACCGCCAGGCCCGCGATGCGGGCGACGCGGTCGCGGCGCCAGCTGTGGTAGTCCCCGCCCTCCTCGTCCTTCTCGTTGAACACGAAGGGGACCGTCGTCAGCATGCCGTCCAGCTCCGGGAGCGCCACGCAGATGGCGAGCTCGCCCCCCTCCATCCCAATCCCGTCCTCGTGCCAGTCCTTCTGCGGCCTGAATATGGACAGCGCCTGGAGCGATGCCACGTTGAGGTCCTGGTAGAAGTTGAACCTCTCGCTGCCCACAGAACCGTCGGTGGGGTTGGCGAGGGAGAGCTGAGAGAACCCGCCGGGGGTCACCAGGGACCCGATGATGCTCCTGCCGTCCCTCTTGAAGTACTGCTCCGCGATCTTGATCGCGCCGATGGAGCCCGTGATCTCGCTGGGGGTCGGCAGGTGGAACACCGGTATCGTGTTCGCCCCCAGCGCCTCGACCTCCCGTATGAGCAGGTCATAAGGCTCCAGGCCGCCCCTCACCCACGCGCCGTGCGGGAGCAGTATGCCCACGGTCGGTTTCCCCGGGTCCAGGGTGGGATAGTACTCCTCGGGCGTAACATCGCGGTGGAAGTCAGGGTGGTAGATGCCCTGGGCGCGGCTCCTGAAGGGGGCGGGGACGTCAACGTCCGCGCCGCCCATGGTCTTGAACAGCCACAGCATCAGGTTCATCAGGTTGTCCGCGCCGCCCAGCTGTATGTATTTCCTGATGGTGAGGAACTCCTCGTCCGACCCCTTGAACATGAAGCGGTTCTCCATCATGGACTCCTCGATCTGACATAGCAGGAACGTGTTGACGCCGTCCTCGCAGAGGGCGGCCTTAAGGGCGTCGAATTTTTTGTAGCCCGAAGGGTCGCCGTGCATCACTATCATCAGCAGGTCCGAGTCCCTCGCCGACCTCAGAAGCTCCCTGTACTCCGCCGCGTCCCTCACTGTTTCTTCCGAGTCGAACGTGGTGAACCTCACAGGTAATAGTACCGTCTCTCTACAGACGTGGCCCAGCGCCGGCGCGAGGTTCGACCCCCCCACGCTGAGGTACGTGATCTTGAGCTTTTTCTCTGATTCGATGGCGCTCTCGTATGTTCTCATGGGGTCACGACCTTGCATCCTGTAGGGAGCTGTTAATTGGATGATATATCCAACATAGTTAAAAACTATTTGATTCAGGTAATCCCGTAATATGGGGCGCACCTGCGTGCACGCCGCCGCCATGCCTCTCCCCGACCCCTGTTTTCTGTGATAATCTTTATATGATTTGATCCTGATTACGAGTTGGATTATACATCCAAGTGATTATATGGATAAGATAAAGATTTACGCCGTGGTGGCCGTAGTGGCGGTGGTCGCCGCGGGCGCCGGGGCTTTCTTCCTCATCAACAGCAGCGGGGGGAAATGGAAGTCAGATGACAATAGCGGGCGCCTAGCGGTCTATGGCAACGCCAACAACGACGACTACATAGACGAGAGGGACATCGACATGATCCGGAGCATAATCGCGGGGGAGGCGGAGCCCACCCAGTACGCGGACGCCAACTGCGACGGTGCAATAAATGAGAAGGACATCGAGTTCGTCAGAAGGATGATCGACCACCAGCAGGACAGGATATTCATACCCGTCCCGTATGACGGCGGGACGACCGTCTCAGAGATAAACTACCCCCTCAGGAACGTCTGCATCGCGGGTTACGAGACGATCACCGTGACCAAGAGCATAGGCATGGTCAACGAGATCGTGTGCCTGTCCGGGGTTAGCGGGGCGAGCTTCGACCGGATACTGTACTCCGACGTGTACGACCTCCCCATCGTCGGCGGCACGGTCTGGACGGTGAGCCCGGACGAGATCTCGAAGTACAACGTGAACGCGATAGTGACCATGGACTCCGCGTCGTACCTGCCCAACCACGACATTTTTGAGAAGGCCGGCATAGACGTGGTAAGGATCACGGCCGCCAACGGGATCAAGTCCCTGTCCGGCATAGTCACGCTGGGATACCTCTTCGGGGCCGAGGAGCGGGCGAACAAGCTGATGGAGTTCTTCGAGGACATACTCACCGAGGTCGGGGACAAGGTGGGGGGCCTGAGCTATGACGAGAGGGTGACCTCCCTCTTCGTGACGATGTCCAACTACATCGAGGGGCCGAGTTCCGAGTACTACGAGCTCACCGTCATCGCGGGGTCGAGGAACCTCGCTGACTGGGCGCCCGCAAGGCAGCAGTTCTTCATCGGGGACGAGTGGCTCTTCGAGGAGAAGTACCAGGCGGACTTCATAGTCCACTCCAGGAGCCTGGGCCTCGGCCCGGTGGACCCGAAGGAGATGTGGGACCCCTTCGTCGTGTACTTCACCGAGATGAAGGCGTACAAGGAAGGGGGGTACTTCATGCTAAACTTCAGCCTCCCCCCCGTGCTGAGGATCGCCGTCATGGCGGGCATGTTCTACCCCGACCTCTTCGGCGAGGGGTGGGCCTTCGAGAAGGTCGACTACTACTTCTCCAACTTCCATGACAACCTCGGGGACTCCGGGTACAGGGCGAATGTAGACTCGACATGGATACTGACCAGGGACATGGTCTGAAACGCCTTAGCAAACTTTTTTTATTTTTATTCCCAAACGGAGCCAGTACGCAGTTGGATGATACATCCAACATATTATATATTGCCAAGTGTGTCAACTGTACGAAGATACATTGACCGACGAGCTGGAAAGAATAAAGACCGATTACCGGGGCTACATCCGCAGGAAGCTGCTCTTCATAGCCGCATGCTGCGCCGCCGCGGTGGTCATCGGGGGCGTGTCCTGCACCATAGGCGGCCGGGAGATAGGCTTCTTCCACGTCTTCGAGATAATATGGGACCACATACTCGGGGCCACTTTCGTCCCCGGCTCGTCCGAGTGGTGGGATGACTACATAGTGTTCAACATACGCCTCCCGAGGGTCGTTATGACCGTCATAGCCGGCGTGTCCCTCGCCCTCTGCGGGGTCGCTATGCAGAGCGTGATGGCGAACCCCCTGGCCGACCCGTTCACGACGGGGATCTCGTCCGGCGCGTGCTTCGGCGCGGTGGCGGCGATCGTGATGGGGTTGACGTTCACCTCGGCGATGGGGCAGTACGGGATCATCACGAACGCCTTCATAGGGGGCATGGTCCCGGCAATGATAATAATCATGATCGCCCAGAGGTACAGGGCGTCGCCGGCGACGCTGATACTGGCGGGCATAGCGATATCATACTTCTTCAACGCGATGAGCACGTTCATCCTCGTGTCAACCGATGCCGACACCCTGCGGGCGGCCTACGTGTGGCAGATCGGGTCCCTGGAGAGCGCCACGTGGTCGGACCTGCCGATAATGCTGGCGATCACGGTGGCGGGGTCGCTGTTCCTGCAATACACCTCCGCCAAGCTGAACATACTGACACTCGGCGACGAGAGCGCCAAGAGCCTGGGCCTCGACGCGTCCAAGTACAGGATGGTCTGCCTGGTCATAATCGCCCTGATGGCGTCTTCCATCATCAGCTACACGGGCATAATCGGGTTCATAGGGCTGGTCGCGCCGCATATCGTCAGGATCGTGCTGGGCTCGGACAACAAGTTCCTCATACCCGCGTCCATGGCATTCGGCTCCGCGTTCCTCCTCCTGGCGGACCTGATAGGCAGGACGATCGTGGCGCCCGGGGAGCTGCCGGTGGGCCTCATAATGTCGTTCATAGGGGGCCCGCTGTTCCTGTACCTCATAATCAGGCAGAAGAAGGGCTACGGGGAGATATACTGATGACCCCGGACGAGTTCCAGGAGATAAGGCACGACTACCACAGGTTCATCTCCAAGAAGGTGACCTTCTCGGCGATATGCGTCGCCATATCCTTCGTCGCGATAGTCCTGTCGGTCACCATAGGGCAGTACAGCATAAGCTTCCTCGACTCGTACGGGGTGATCATAGACCATATCCTGGGCAGGCCCCTGGACGAGATGAGCAACCACATAATATGGGAGCTGCGCATGCCCAGGGCCCTGATGGCGGTGTTCGTGGGCGCGGGGCTCGCCGTCTGCGGCGCCGCTATGCAGAGCATGATGAGGAACCCGCTGGCGGACCCGTACACGACAGGGGTGGCGTCCGGCGCCTCGCTGGGCGCAGCGGTGGCGATAATACTCGGCGTGTGCATAATCCCCGCCGTGGGCGGGCAGTCCGCCATCGTGGTCAACGCGTTCGCGTTCTCCCTGATACCGGTCTGCGTGATAGTCCTGATATCGAAGTTCAAGAAGGTGACGCCCACGACGATGATCCTCTCGGGGATAGCCGTGATGTTCATATTCAGCGCGACCACGTCGATGCTGATGCTCGCCGCCAACCCGTCGGACCTGGCGGAGGTGTACATATGGACGGTCGGCACCCTGGGGAAGGCGTCGTGGTCCAACCTGCCCATCGTGGCCGCCGTGACGCTGTCGGGGCTGGCGGTGCTCGTCGCGGGCTCGAAGAGCCTGAACATCCTCGCGATGGGCGACAAGGGGGCTAAGAGCCTAGGGGTTAACCCCACCAGGCTGAGGCTGGTATTCATGGTCACGGTGGCGGTGATGACCGCCACGATGGTCAGCTTCACCGGGACCATAGGGTTCGTGGGGCTGGTGGCCCCCCACGTGGTGAGGATATTCATCGGGTCGGACAACAAGTACCTCATACCCTGCTCGGCCGCCTTCGGGGCGCTCTTCATGATCTGTGTCGACTCCGTTGCCAAGGTGGTGTCCAACACGGGCCTCCCCGTGGGGGTCATAACCGCGCTCGTGGGGGGCCCCATATTCCTGATCATACTGATAAAGATGCAAAAGAGGGTGTGGAGATGACGACGCCTTCGAAAACGACACGCAGGGCGGGGCCCCGCGTTTCCCATAGTGAGGTGAGAGAATGAGTTTAGTTATCAAGGACCTCGGCTTTTCCTACACGGACACGCCAGTTTTGAAGAATATCTGCATAGACGACTTCGAGCCGCAGCTCATATCGATACTGGGGCCCAACGGCGTGGGGAAGTCCACGCTGATCCACTGCATCAACAAGATCCTCACCCCCACCGAGGGGACGGTCCTCATCGACGATGTCGGCGTGACCGAGTACTCATTCAAGGAGCTGGCCAAGAAGGTGGGCTACGTGCCCTGCTCGTCGTCGGACGCCTTCCCGCTCACGGTCATCGACACGGTGATGATGGGGAGGCACCCCCATTCGAACAGGCGCTCCACGGAGAGCGACCTCGAGAAGGTCTACGGCGTCCTGAAGACCCTCGGCATAACGGGCCTCGCCATGCGGTCCTTCGACGAGCTGAGCGCGGGGCAGCACCAGAAGGTCATGCTCGCCAGGGGGCTGGTCCAGGAGCCCCAGATACTGCTCCTCGACGAGCCGACGGCGAACCTGGACATAAAGCACCAGATGGAGGTGACGAGGATCCTCCGCGACCTGTCCCACGACAACGGCATCCTGGTAGTGATGATAAGCCACGACCTCAACATCGCTGCGAAGTACTCCGACAAGGTCATCCTCATGCACGAGGGGGAGATATTCGCCATCGGCGCCCCGGAGGAGGTTCTGACAGAGGAGAACATCCACGAGGTCTACGGCGTGGAGTCGCGGATTGTCATCGACGAGGGCCGCCCCCACCTCATCCTCCGCGACCCGGAGTACTCCTCAGGGGGGAAGTGAGGCGGCGCGGGGGCGGCTCACCACGCGCTCCTCTTCTGCTTTATCAGGAAATAGAGGAACAACGGGCTCCCTATCAGGGCAGTTATCACGCCCACGGGGAGGCCGGTGGTGCCCGCGTTCCTCGCGATGCAGTCCGCCGCCAGCAGCATGAAAGCCCCAATGCAGGCCGAGCACGGTATCAGGTACCTGTTGTTGGAGCCCACGAATATCCGCCCGATATGGGGCGCTACCAGGCCGACGAACCCTATCGTCCCCGTGAAGCACACGGCGATGGCGGTCACGACCGACACCAGCAGGAGGCAGACGATCCTGAACTTGGTCGGGCCCACGCCCAGGCTGGTGGCGGTGTTGTCCCCTGAGGTCAGGACGTTGATGCTCTTGGAGAGGGCCATCATCGTGACCAGGATGAAGGCGGTCGCCCCGATCAGAACGGGCAGGTCGTCCCATGTGACCATGCCGATGGCACCCACCCCCCAGATGTATATCTGGGCGATGTCCTCGTGGCTGGCGGTGAACTTCAGCATCGTCGTGGACGCGGTGAACAGGTACATCACGCCTATCCCTATGAGCACCATCATCGGCGGGCTCATCTTCTTGAACGACGAAATGAAGATTATGACCGCCGCCGGTATGAGCGCGAACAGGAAGGCGTTGGCCATCTGCCCCGCCCCGCCCCCGACGAAGGGAACCATGCTGAACCCCAGTATGACGTAGACGGTCACCCCGAACATCGCGCCGGAGGATATCCCTGTCGTGTAAGGGTCGGCGAGGGGGTTCTTTATTATGCTCTGCATGACGGCCCCGCCCACCCCGAGTATGGCGCCGACCGTCACGCCCCCTATTGCCCGGGGTATGTTCATGTCCCACACGATGTGGTCCTTGAGCCTCTCCGAGTACGTCACGGGCTCCACGCCCCTCAGGTGGTCGACGAGGATCTGGTACGCCTCCGCGAACCCCATGGGGTACTGGGATATCGATATGGAGATGATGACCGTCGCGGCTATCATCGCCGCCAGCAGGAGCGTCAGGGCGACGCTCCTCCTGAAGTGCTTCTTGTAGCTCCTGTTGAACTCCGCGCCGCTCCCGGACATGGTCACCAGATGCTCCTCTTCTGCCGGATGATCAGGTACAGGAATATCGGCGCCCCGACGAAGGAAATGACCACGCCGACGGGGACGGCGCCGATGTCGGATAGCATCCTCGCGGCTATGTCGGCGACCATGAGGAAGGCGGCGCCGAACGCCGCGGACGCAGGGATCACGAACATGTTGTCCGAGTCGATGAGCATCCTCACGATGTGGGGCGCCACCAGCCCGATGAACCCGATTATCCCCGCGAACGCTATGACCGACGCGACCATCAGGGACATCGCGACGAGGCACACGATCCTCAGCGTGTTGACGTCGAGGCCCAGGCTCTTCGCGTGCGCATCGCCCAGCGCCATCAGGTTGAGCTTCCTCGACAGCAGGGATATCACCAGGATCCCCGCGACGGATATGACCATTATCGTGGGTATGCTCTGCCACGTGATGCGGTCCAGCGACCCGATCTGCCAGAGGTACACGTTGGCGAGGGTCTCCGAGTCCGTCATCACCATTAGGAGGGTGTTAAGCGCGTTGAAGAGGTAGGACAGCGCCACTCCCGCCAGTATCAGGGTGGCCGGGGACGAGTTGCTCTTGGGGGCTATCACGACTATCAGGGCCATGGGGATCATCGCGAACACGAAAGCGTTGATCACTATGCCGTAGGACCCCATCTGGCCGAAGGCCGTCAGCCCCAGGATCATGGCGACCGCAACGCCGAACATCGCGCCGGAGGATATCCCCGTGGTGTAGGGGTCGGCGAGGGGGTTCTTCATCACGCCCTGCATGACCACCCCGCCGACGGCCAGCGCCGCCCCGGCGACCGCGGCGAAGAGCGCCCTGGGCAGCCTGACGTTCCAGATGATGTAGTCGTCCATCCACTCCCTCGTGCTGGGGGCGAAGGGCGTGCCGGAGATGTGGTTGAAGATCGTCTTGTAGACATCGATGAACGAGACGTCCCTGCCCCCTATGGAGACGGAGAGCCCCACCGAGGCGACCGCCACGGCGAGGCAGAGGGATATGAAGAGGATTTTCCTCCTAGTGTACCTCTTGTAGCTACGTCTCAGCTCTTCGCTGCCGTTAACCACCTCCCCGATCCCCAACATATCACCTTTGAAGAAAAAGGGCGGCCGGGGGACCCGGCCTTCACGCCCCGGTCAGCCGGTCAGCCCGAGGTCCTCCATCGAGAACAGGAACGGCTTGTCCTTGATCATGCTCTCGTCCCACCCGAAGAACCTCTTCACGAAGTCCACGTGCAGGTTGTAGGCGTAGTCGGGCCCGAACACGTCCCCGTAGAGGGCCTGCGCGGTGTACGCTATCCTCAGCATCACCGGCAGCTCCCCGCAGATGACGTACACGTTGTTCTTCTCGTAGCACTCGAGCGTGCTGAAGTTGTCGAGCTGCGAGGCGAGAACAGCGGTGGACACGGTGTCCCCGTACCAGCTGCCGATCGCGGCCGAGGACCCCCTCATGCAGACCAGGTAGTCGAAGTCGTAGGCGTTGAGCCATGTGTCGGACGCGCCGACGTACGACACCGACGTCCCCGGTATCCCGAGGTCGGACAGCACGTAGTCCGCGCCCGCCGCCTGCAGGACGTAGGCGTACTCCGAGCGGCCCGTGGACACGTAGGTGGTCATCGACGACGCCACCGCCGTCACCCTCTTGGGGACGCCGCCCAGCCTGCCGTCGAGGTCCGTCAGGAAGTCCTCGTACCAGTTTATCAGGCCCTCGCACTTGTCCATGTACCCCTTGCCGTCGGTGTCGAACATGAACGCCGTGAACAGGATGGTCGACATGTACTCCTTGCTGTCGACGGCGCCCGACTGGATCCTCACGACGTCGATGCCCGCGCCCTCAAGCAGCCCCACCTCGCTGGAGAGGTAGCTCGTGTGGCTCTGTGTCACTATCGCCGTGATGCCGTACCTGTCCACTAGGTTCGATGCCATGTCCACGTCCACCGTGTAGACGTTGAGGCCGATCCTGCGGTCCTCGGTCATGTTCGGCATGAACTCCGAGAACAGCACGTCGTCCACGGTCGCGGAGAACGCGAACCCCTTCAGCTCGTCCACGATGCCCAGGTACTTGAATATGAGGAGCCCCACGAGGTCGGACGTCGCGGCGGCGGAGGTTATGGGGTACAGCGTGTCGACGACCGAGACCTCGTCGCCGTAGTGGTTGATGTGGTATATCCTGACCTTGTTGGTCGAGGTGGCGTTGATTATCCTCTCTATCTGCTGGACGTCCTTCTCGTCCACGACGCCGTCATAGTTCGCGTCCGCGAGGGGGTGGTCCTCGAATGACCTAGCCCCCGCGATTATCTCCCTGACGAGGTCGATATCGGCCTGGTCTATCCTGCCGTCACCATTGGCGTTGCCGTAGACCTCTAGCTCGGCATCGATGATTATCTTCTCCTTGCCGCCGCCCAGGGCGAAGAGCGCCACGCCCGCGCCCGCGACGACGACCACGGCCACAACCGCGATTGCTATCATTTTGCTTGTGCTTATCATTGTCTCACCTATCTGAACCGGTTTGTGCCGATGGGGCGCGGTCACGAGACCCCGAGGTCCCCCATCGAGACCGAGAACGGCTTCCCTTTGACCATGCCCTCGTCCCACCCGAAGAACCTCTTCACGAAGTCCACGTGCAGGTTGTAGGCGTAGTCGGGCCCGAAATCGCCCCCGTAGAAGATCTGCGCCGCGTACGCTATCCTCAGCATGACCGGCATGTCCCCGCTTATCGCGTACACGTTCCCCTTCTCGAAGCACTCCAGCGTCCTGAAGTTGCCCATGTGCGCCTTGAGGGTCGCGGCGCCGCTGGAGACCACGGTCCCGCCGTACCAGCTGAATGCGTCGGTGGAGGTGCTTATGCAGACTATGTAGTCGACGTCGTAGGCGTTCAGCCACGTGTCGGACGCCCCGTCGTAGCCGAACACAGTCCCGGACGCGCTCTCTATGTCCGTCAGCGGGAACGACGCCCCCGCCATCCTCAGGACGTTCGCGTAGTCGGAGCGGGCCGTGGACACGTACCTGTTCATGGACGATGCCACCGCGGACACGCTCCCGCGCACGCCGTCCAGCCTGTTGTCGAGGTCGGTCAGGAAGTCCTCGTACCACTCAATGAGGTCCGCGCACTTGTCCATGTACCCTTTGCCGTCCGTGTCGAACAGGAACGCCACCATCGTTATGGCGGAAGCGTACTCATCGCTGTAGACGGATGCGTGCTGTATCCTCACCACGTCTATCCCGGCGCCCTCCAGGAGCGCCTCCTCGTTCAGAAGGGAGTTGACGCCGTTGTCCGTTATCACAGCGGTTATATTGTCGCTGTCGACGAGGTTCGAGGCCTTGTCTATGTCAATGTTGAAGGCGGACGGGGATAGCCTCTTGCTTTCGGTGAACAGGTACATGTACTCGGAGAAGAGCACGCTGTCGGGGACAGAGTTCCACGAGAACCCCTTGAACTCCCCCACTATGCCCAGGTATTTGAACACCAGCAGGGTGTTGGACATCCCCGTGCCTATGGCGGAGGTGATCGGGTACAGAGTGTCGACGACGATCTTCTCGCCGTTGTAGTTGTTTATGTGGTACACCCTGACCCCGTCGGCAGAGCTGGCGCTGATTATCCTCTCTATCTGCTGGATGTCCTTCTCGTCCACCACGCCGTCGTAGTTCGCGTCCGCGAGGGGGTGGTCCTCGAACGACTTGGCCCCTGCGATTATCTCCCTGACCAGGTCGATGTCCGCCTGGTCTATCCTGCCGTCGCCGTTGGCGTTGCCGTAGACCTCCAGCACGGCGTCGATGCTTATCCTGTCCTTGCCGCCGCCCAGGGCGAAGAGCGCCACGCCCGCGCCCGCGACGACCACCACTGCGACAACGGCGATGGCTATGGCCTTGCTTGTTCCTAACATACTATCACTCCTTTTTGAAAAGCCCCCCTCGTCAGGCCGCTGCAGCGCCTGGTCAGGGGGCCGCCGCTTGCCCGACCGCCTGCGCCGACTCGACGGCCTCCGCGGATATCATGCCGCCGATGTCGTCGTCATAGAACACGGGCGACGGCGTTTCGGGGTCCTTCAGTATCACATGGGGCCTGCCGCCGTCGGGGACCACGCTCGCGCACACGTCGTACACGGTCCTGAGGTTGTCCTCGGTGATCACCTCGTGGGGCTCCCCGACGGAGAAGATAGTCCCTTTGTGCATGAGGATGACCCTGTCGGAGTACTTCGCCGCGATGTTGAGGTCGTGGCTTATCATTATCACGAGTATGCCGTTCTTCCGGGTGAGGTCCCTCAGGATGCGCGTGACCTCGATCTGGTGCTTTATGTCGAGGTTGGATGTGGGCTCGTCGAGGAGCAGTATCTTCGGCTCCTGCGCTATCCCCCTCGCCAGCATCACCTTCTGGTGCTGGCCAGCGCTCAGCTCGTTGAAGGCCCTCATCGCCAGATCCTCCACCCCCATGAGCCTCAGCGTCCTGTGGACGAACTCGAGGTCGGCGTCGAGCGACCCCCATTTGCTGTGGGGGTGCCGCCCCATGAGCACCGTGTCCACCACGGTCATGGGGAACGTGTCCTTGGACGCACAGGGGACATAGCCGACTATCTTGGCGAGCTCTTTAATCGGGACCTCCTTCACATCCTTTCCCTCGATGAACACCGAGCCCCCGGTGGGCTGCAGTATCTTGTTTATACAGTGTATCAGCGTCGACTTCCCCACACCGTTGGGCCCGAGTATGGACACGAGCTCGTTGCCGGACACGTCGAGCGTTATGCCGTCGAGGACCGGCACGCTCGCATAAGAGAAACCCAGACCGTCTATGTTAAGGTGCATGTGTTACCACTTGGAGGTATAATCCAATTATATTATTAAAGCTTGTTGGATTATACATCCAACTCTAATATGGCATGATAAGCTGGCGTTTCACCGGGCATCCACACGACGCGCCCCCTGCCCCAGCCAAGACCAATGTATTTATATCATAGCAGTCATGCACAGTTGGAATATACATCCAATAGGTGACCTAATTTGGAAATCGCGTACGCAATCCGGGCTATGCCCACCCACAGGGCGCATCTGACGCCGAGGGTCATATCGGCAATGTGTTTCAATTCTGGGAAATGATCGCATGATAAAGATAACTGCATCCAAGGGGGCGGCTGGCGTTCCGCAGGGGGTGTCCCCAGACGGGACGAAGAGCAAATGGCAGAAAAGGCACACCAAAGAGAAGCTGACCCTCATACTGGTGGGGGGTACCCTCGGCATAATCCTGCTGTTCATATTCTCCTTGACAATGGGGATATACCCCATATCGTTCGACGAGGCCATGCACGGGCTGTGGAACATAATAATACACCTCGGCCCCTCTGACGACGTGGGCGAGAAGGTGATATTCAGCCTAAGGATGTCTAGGTCCGTGGCGGTGCTGTGCGTTGGAGCCGGGCTCGCCACCGCCGGCGCGGCGATGCAGGCCCTGATAAGGAACCCCCTGGTGGACCCGTACATAACCGGTGTGTCCTCGGGGGCGTCGTTCATGGTCGTCCTCGCCACGTTCGGGGGGCTGATGGGGATCATGGGCAGCATATCCGTACCCTTCGCGGCTATAATCGGCGCCATAGCGGCGTTCGGCCTGACGATGGCGGTCGCCGAGGTCGCCGGGGGGAAGGCGATGAGCTACGTCCTCTCAGGGGTGATAATATCCACCGGGCTCTCGTCCGCCATAACCCTCCTGGTGTATTTCAACGCCGACAACTACACCCAGATAGTGAAGTGGATGTTCGGGTCGTTCACGGACATCCAGTGGAGCAGCACCGTGGTGATTGTGGTGGGCACCCTGGTGCCGATCGTGACTATGCTGTTCTACGCCAAAAAGCTGAACATAATGCTGTTGGGCGAGGAACAGGCCAAGTACCTCGGCGTGGACACCGCGACGTTGAAGAAGACCCTGATGGTGCTAATCGCCGTGCTTGCGGCCTTCTGCGTGGCGTACTGCGGCGTGATCGGGTTCATAGGCCTGATAGTGCCGCACATCTGCAGGATGATCGTGGGCGGGGACCATAGGATCCTGATTCCGTCGTCGGCGATCCTGGGGGCGCTGGTGCTCCTCGCCGCCGACGTGTTCTGCAAAACTGCGATCCCGCCGTCCGAGCTCCCGATCGGGGCGATAGTGGCGGTGTTCGGAGTGCCGTTCTTCCTGTTCCTGATGATGAAGGAGGGAAAGAAGTATGCAATGTGACGATGCCGGCGCAGAGGATATGGGGGGCGTGGACCCCGAGCTGATGCTGGACGTCTGCGGCCTGGTGTTCGGCTACTCGGCAGCCGACCTCCTGAAGGACGTGAACATATCCACGGAGGGCGGGGAGTTCATCGCCCTCATGGGGCCCAACGGGTCGGGCAAGACCACGCTGATGCGGTGCATCAACAAGATCCTATCCATACGAGGCGGGTCGGTGGTCATCGACGGGAACGACATAAAGGGGCTGAGGAGGGACGACATGTCCCGCATCTGCACCACCGTGCCCGCCGACATACCGGCGGACTTCTCCCTCACCACCAAGGACTTCGTCATGCTCGGCAGGTCGCCGTACGTGACCAGCTGGTGGTGGGAGTCCGACGACGACCTCGCCATCGTGGAGAAGGCGATGTGGGACTTCGGCATATTCCAGTACTGTGACAGGAAGATCCACGAGCTCAGCAGCGGGGAGCGGGCGCGCGCCCTCCTCGCGAAAGGGGTGGTGCAGAAGCCGAAGCTGATGATGGTGGACGAGCCCAGCGCGCACCTGGACATAAAGTACAAGGTACAAGTGATGGAGATGCTGAGGGGCCTCTCCCGGTCGGGACTCACCGTGATAATGGCGTCCCACGACATCAACCTCGTGACGAGGTACTGCGACAAGGTCATGCTCCTCAGCGACGGCAAGATAATAAAATTCGGGATACCGAACGAGGTGGTCACAAAGGAGTCCATCCGGGAGGTGTACGGCATAGACATCAAGGTCATACACGACGAGGGCGTGCCCTACATAATCCCCAACGCCCCCGCCGAAAACGAAGAGGAATTCAGGGTGGAACTATGACCGGTACATGGAGGGACTTCATCAGGGACGAGGAGGTGGGGGGGAGGGCGCTCGTCGCCTCCCTGCCCGGGGGGGAGGCGGTAGAGAGGCAGGGTAGGTCGCTGATCGTCACCTTCCCGGACGACAGGCGCGTCGTCCTCTCCTCGGCGCATTTCAACGGCGGCCTCTTCGAGGGGCCGGCGGCGGTGTTCAACACCACGGGCATAACCGGGGAGGCGGGGGACTCCCTCATGGGGAAGGGGCCCGGCGAGCACCTGGCGTACTCGGAGGAGTGCGCTAGGAAGGTCGGCCTCGACCCTAGAAAGGTGGTCGGGCTCGGGACAGCGGTGACGATGGACAAGGCAGCCATCGTGACGAAGTCGTCCGGCCGCACCTCCGTCTCGGCGATAGTCACTGCCGGCGTCGAGGGCAACGGCGGGAGGGCCGGCGACCCCGCTTCCTACGACCAGCTGGAGAAGTTCCAGGCAAGGGACGGTACGATAGTCATCATACTCCTGATCGGGGCGGACCTCCCTGCGCACTCCCTCGCGAGGGCGATCGTCACAGCGACGGAGGCCAAGACGTGCGCCCTGCAGCAGCTGATGGCGTCGAGCGTCTACTCCACCGGGATCGCTACCGGCTCCGGGACGGACCAGATCGCGGTCGTCTGCGACAGTGGCAGCGGCGTCAAGCTCACCGACGCGGGCAAGCACTCCCTCCTGGGGGAGCTGATCGGTAAATGCGTGACCGAGGCGGTCCTCAGGGCCCTGGACAACTGGGCGGGCCTGAACCCGGCATCCCAGAGGGACGCCCTGAGGCGGCTCGCCCGGTACAAGGTGAGGGAGGAGGACTGCCTCCCCTCAAATGGGGGCGAGGCCTCCCTGGCGGCGCTCAGGAAGGCGTCCAGGGACGGGGACGTGGTAGCCGCCATAGCCGCCGCCATACACATCCAGGACGAGGTGGGGTGGGGGCTGCTGGCGGAGGAGGACGGCTGGCGCGCCGCTGAGCGGATCCTCCTGGGCGTAATGCACGAGAAGGGGGTGAGGGCGCCCCTTCTCAAAGCTGGCGACGGCATAATCCCAAACGCGGCGAGGGCGCTCAAACAGATCGCGGCAAAGGAACAAGGCGGTTATTGAATGATACAGATAGCAATATACGGGAAGGGCGGGATAGGCAAGTCCACCGCCTCGGCGAACATATCCTACTCCCTGGCGGACAAGGGGAGGAAGGTGCTCCAGATCGGGTGCGACCCCAAGCATGACTCCACAAGGGCCCTCCTCCAGGGCAGGGAGCAGACGACGGTGCTGAACTACATACGCGGCACCCCGCCCTACGAGAGGAGGCTGGAGGACATAGTCCTCGACGGCGTCAAGGGTATAAAGTGCGTGGAGGCGGGCGGCCCCGAGCCGGGGATAGGCTGCGCCGGCAGGGGGATACTGAGCACATTCGACACGCTGAAGAGGCTCGGCCTGGAGGACATGGAGTTCGACGTCAAGATATACGACGTCCTCGGGGACGTGGTCTGCGGGGGGTTCGCGGTGCCGCTGAGGAACGAGTACGCCGACGGGGTCTACCTCGTGACGTCAGGTGAGTTCATGTCGATATACGCCGCCAACAACATCCTGAAGGGGATCAAGAACTTCGACAAAGGGGTCCCCAGGGTGGCCGGCGTAATCCTGAACTGCCGCGGCGTCGAGAACGAGCACGAGACTGTGAAGAGGTTCGCGGACGCCGTCGAGCTGCCCCTCGTCGCCTGCATACCGAGGAGCAGGCTCTTCGCGGAGGCCGAGGCGGCGGGGAGGACCGTGATGGAGATGTTCCCCGGCTCGGACGTCGCGAAGGAGCTGGAGAAGATAGCGGACGACATCATCGGCATAATGGAGGGGAGGTCTTCGCCCTACGACTCCAGGCCCCTGGACGACGCCCAGATGGAGCAGGTCGCCAAGGGGGAGCCGGTAAAAAAAAACGAGATAATTGAGACGCCCGGCTCAGGCGGCGGCTCCTGCCGAGGCTGCTCGGGGGCGCCGAGGGCGAAAGTCACCACGGAGAAGAACGTCGTCGCCAGCTGCGCGACGGCCGGGGCGGTCTACGGCTGCTCCACGATAATCGATTCCGTGGTCATAATACACGGGCCGCGCAGCTGCGCCCACATAATGTCCTCCGGGAGGAACCTGTCGGAGATCAGGAGGGGGGGCGGCAAGACGGGCGCCGGCCTGCAGTCGACCAGGATCGTGTCCACCGACATGGACGACACCATATCCGTGTTCGGCGGCGCCGGCCTCCTCGAGGAGAAGATAAGGGACGAGATCCTGGAGGGCCACAAGAACATTTTCGTGGTGACCTCCTGCGTCTCCGGCATCATAGGCGACAACGCCATCGATGTCGTGAACGCCATAAGCAACGAGCACCCCGACGTCTACTTCAGGGTGGTGGAGGCGGACGGCAACATCCTCGGGGAGTGGGAGGCCGGGTTCGTCGAGTCGGCGAGCGCCCTCCTCGATATGGTGGACGGCTCGGTGGAGCCGAGGCCCGACACGGTCAACATCCTGGCGGAGAGGTACTTCTTCAGGGAGGAGACGGAGAACGAGGTCCTCAACCTGTTCCGCCCCTACGGAGTGGGCGTCAACTGCAGGTTCATGTACGAGACCTCCATGGACTCCGTGCGGAACTTCCGCCTCGGGAGATCGAGCTACATAATCGACAAGGACCGGAGCTCCACGAGGATAGCCAAGCTGGTGGGCGACAAGCTGGGCGTACCGGTGGAGATGGAGCCCCTCCCCATCGGGATGAGGGAGTACAGGAGGTTCTCGGAGAAGATGGGGAGGGAGCAGGGCATGGAGGGGAGGGCGGCTGAGATCGCCGCCCGGGAGGAGGCCAGGTACCTCGCCGAGATAGGCAGGATCAGGCCCAGGCTCGAGGGCAAGAGGGTGCTTATAGAGGACAGGTTCACCCAGAACATAGACTGGCTGGTCGACATGGTCGCCGACCTCGGGATGGAGATAGTCGCCCTGGGGATCGGGCCCGTGCACCGCTGGAAGGAGATGAGGCCGGAGCCGGGGCGCCTGCCCCCTGGCGTCCCTGTGAAAAGAGACTACCTGCTGGGGGACCTCCTCTCGGACGTCGAGGAGCACTCCCCCGACGTCGTCCTGACGGACAGCGGGCTGATGGAGCTGGACAACGTGCGCTGCGCGACGTACTACCGCCCCGCGCCGGGCATAGACAGCCTCCTGGGCCTCGGCAGGAAGATAGGCGACCTCATGTGCGTCCCCGTGACCGACGGGTGGAGGGACATCCGATGAGCATCAGCAGGATATGCATGGACGGCTTCACCGGCGCCCTCATGGCGGTGGAGAGCTTCAGCGACGGCAGGGCGGTCCTCCACGGGCCGGGCGGGTGCAGGAACTACCACAACTTCCTGTCGTCCCTGTGCTACCCCAGGGCGATGCCGGCTGACTTCAAGAAGTACTCCATACCGTACTTCTTCGGTCAAGCGAGGATGCCCTGCACGTACATCGACGAGGACAACTACATCAACGGGTCGGAGGGCAAGCTCGACGAGTGCATCCCCGTGATATGCGGCATAGACGACAGCTTCGACGTGTTCATAAACTCCCCCGGCGCGGCGCTGATAGGCGACAACGTGACGGACGCGATTGAGAGGGCGGGGTTCAGCCACAAGGCGATGGCCATCGAGGAGTCGCTGATATCCCAGCCGTTCTCGTCCAGCTACGACCACACCGTGAGGTCCATAATAGAGTGGATGGTCCCCGAGAAGAGGGACGCCGTCCCCCGGAGCGTGAACATACTGGGGCTGCCCATATCTAGCATCGACTGGCAGGACGCTGTCGCCGAGCTGGGGTCGATCCTGGGGGACATGGGCATAACGGTCGTGTCCACCCCCGGCGCGGGGTGCAGCGCCGCAGGCGTCGCCGCGTCCACGTCGGCGGAGTGCAACGTGTGCGTCTGCCCCGAGTACTGCAGGGGGACCGCCGAGATGTACGAGCGGGAGTACGGGATACCCACCATATTCTCGGACACGGGCGCCCCCGTAGGGTTCGACGCCGTGCAGCACTGGGCCAGGAACATCGCCGCGGCGATGGGCGCGGACCCGTCCAAAGTGGACGCCCGCGTCCGCTCGGCGAGGGAGCGGGCGTTCAAGAGGATCAAGGGGTCCATGCAGGCGAGGCGGGTCAGGTGCACGAGGTTCACGGCTATGGCCGACAGCTCGGTCGTGTTCCCCCTCACGAAATGGCTCTACGACTACCTCTGCATGGTGCCCGCGAGCATCTCCGTCGACCCAGGGGAGGACAGCGGCATGGTGTCGTCCCTCACGGGGTTCCTCGGGGGCATAGGGCTGAGGGACGCCTGGAACTCGGACCCCGCCCAGAGGGTGGACTACATGTTCAGCGACGGGCACACGGCGGAGAGCCGGGTGATGCTGGGCGGTTGCAAGAAGGGCATAGAGGTCGCGATGCCCACGCTGTACCGCGTCAACTTCATACCCAGGCCGGTCTATGGCATAAACGGCGCCATGTACCTGCTGGACGAGATATTCAGCGGGCTGTGATATCGGAACCGCACGTGAGGGGCTACTCTGGGCGGGGCGGAGCGGGATCGGACGCATGGGAGGGGCTTTCCACCCGTCCAGGGGCAACAAGGGACGTCACTTCTTAGCGGACCCCAGCTCCTCCATGTTCGCCTCGGACTCCAGGTAGAGGTCCCTCAGCCTGTCCCTGATGTCCTCGGGGGCGTCCCACAGCTCCCTCTCTATGACCTCCAGGAGGTCCTCTATCATCTCTTTTAGGGCGTACGGGTTGTTCTCCTCGATCCATTGCCTGTTCTCCTCGTCGAGCACGAACCTCTCTGTCACCGACTGGTACATCCAAGGCTCTATGTTGTCGGACGTCGCGTCCCATCCCAGCATGTACTCCACCAGCTTGGACAGCTCCATCGCCCCCCTGAAGCCGTGCTGCTTAAGCCCCTCCACCCACTTCGGGTTGAGCACGCGGCTCCTCATGACGAACGCCGTCTCCTCCTCCAGAGTGCGCAGCTTCAGCCTGTCCGGGTCCGAGCTGTCACCCATCACGCAGAACGGCTTGCGCCCCCCGTAGGCCCTCACCACGGCGTTGAGGCCCCCGAGGACCTCGTAGTCGTCGTCGATGTCCAATAGGTCGAACTCCCTGTCGTTGTGGTTCTTCACGGTGACGTCGAGGGAGGACATCCTGTTCTTGAACGGCTCCTCCATCTTCTCGCCCTTCCACTTCCTGCCGTAGGCGTAGCACCCCCAGGTGGTGTATGCCTGGGCCAGGTCCTCTATCGTGTTCCACTTCGACGACTCTATGAGGACCCCCGTCCCGCAGCCGTGCTCCCCTGGAGGGTCCCCGAATATGCGTATCATCGAGCGGAGGCTCGCCTCCGCCGGCGAGAGGCCCTCGGATATGTACCTCTGTATGTCCTTCCTCAGATGTTTCCTGAGGTAGTTCGACTCGTCCGACTCGTCGAGGGAGGAGATGATCTCGACCCCCTCGTCTATCAGCTGGACCAGGTTGGGGAACGAGTCCCTGAACATGCCGCTGATCCTCAGCGTGACGTCTATCCTCGGCCTCCCGAGCTCCTCGACCGGTATCACCTCGAGCCCCACCACCCTTCCGCCGAAGGACCCCCATTTGGGCCTCAGCCCCATCAGGTACAGGATGTACGCTATGTCGTCGCCCCCAGTCTTCATCGTGTCGGTGGCCCACACGACCACACCCACGTTCTCGGGGTAGCAACCCATCTCCCTGACGTGGCGATCCACCATCTCCTCCGCCATCTTCACCCCGATCTTCCAGCAGATCTCGTTCGGCACCGTCTCGGGGTCGATGGAGTAGTAGTTCTTCCCCGTGGGGAGGAGGTGCGCGTTGCCCCTCGTGGGCGAGCCGGAGGGCCCGGGCGGGACGTACCCCCCAGACGAGCCCCTGAGCAGGAGGTCCATCTCGTCGGATATGCGCGCGATGCTAGGGTGGAGCGTGTCGCAGACGAACTCCAAGGTCGCCCTCGCCGCCTCCCAGCCAGGGCCGATTAGGCCGCTGGCGAAGGGCAGGCATTCCTCTTTGGAGAAGCCCCTGTCGTGCATCCCCCCAATGAGTTCCCACGCGAGGGAGTCCACCTCGTCGAGGACGACGCCGTTGAGCCTCCCGTCCGCGCCCGTGCCCGACGGGTCCTCTAGCAGCGCGTCTATGTCGAGCCCCCTCGCGGAGGCTATGGACCCCCTGAGCGACGGGACGCCCCCGTTCCTCAGCCGGGTCATGCAGTAGACCATCTCCTTCATCCTCTCGCCCTCGGGCGCGTGGCCGAGCACGTGGAGCCCGTCCTTGATCGTGGCGTCTTTCAGCTCCGTGACGTAGTCGTAGATCAGCTCGGCCTTCTCGGCGACCTCCTCGACGGACGCGCCCTCCTCGAGCCCCAGCTCCTTGAACATCGACAGCCCGGTGATTATCTGGTGTATCTTATCCAGCGCGATCTCCGACTTCTCCGCCTGTGCGGTGGACTCGGTGTTCAGCAGGGCCTGGAGCGCGACATCGAGCTCGGCGAGCCCCTCGTAGCCGTCCGCGCGGGTCATCGCGGCCACCATGTACCCTATGAGGACGGAGTTGGTCCTCCTTTTCGCCTCCATCCCCTCCCCGGGGTCGTCGATTATGTACGGGTACACGTTCGGCATGGTCTCGAGGACCACGTCGGGGTAGCAGTCCTCCGAGAGGCCGTTCCCCTTCCCCGGCAGCCATTCCAACGTCCCGTGCGTGCCCATGTGCACTATCAGGTCGGCGCCGAACTCGTCCCTTATCCACCTGTAGTACGCGAGGTACTGGTGGGGCATGACGACCTCTGTGCTGTGGTACAGCTGCTCCGCGTGGGCGTGGTGCCCCCTGTTCGGCTGTATGCCTATGAAGAGGTTCCCGTTCCTCACCCCTGGGACGATGAACCTGCCGTCGTGGGTGGTTATCTCCCCTGGCGGGTCGCCCCAGTTCCTGCACATGGCCTCGCGGGGGGCCGCCGGGACGCGGTTGAACCACTCCATGTATCGCTCGAGCCCTATCATGTCGGCGGCGCGCCCCGGTATCTCGTCCGCCGGGACCCATTCGAGGTCGTTCGTCAGGGCGGCCATCATCTCGTCGACGATCCCCTGGCTCGTCTCGGGTATATGGTCTATGACGTAGCCTTTCTCTTTCATCCTGACCATCATGTTCCTGATGCTCTCGAAGGTGTCGAGCCCGCCGGCGCCGCCCAGCCGGTCGTTGCAGGGGGGGTACATGTTGAGCATGACCACCACCTTGGCCTCGGGAGGGGGCACGGCCTTGAGCTCGGCCCACCTCACCGCCAGCGACGCGATCCGGTCCACGCGGTCCTGGACGAACCTGTTCCTGTACAGCCCCCGCTCGTCCTTCTCCTTGAACTGCAGCGGCACCGTTATGACCTGGCCGTCAAGCTCGGGCCATATGACGCTGGTGGATATCTCTATGGGTCCCATCCCCACGGTGTCCTCCTCCCATCTGTCCCTGCTCTTCACGATAGTCTCCCCCTGGAGGACTGCCACGTCCAGGTCGTTGAAGAAGTTGTACGCCTCGCGCTCCTCCTCGCCCTCCCCGGGATCCCCGAGGGAGATCTGCGAGAACCCCATGCAGACGACTACCGAGCCGACTATCGGCCTCCCGCCCCTCGTGAAGTACCTCTCGATGACCCCCCTCACCCCTATCGACCCGGTCATCTCCCCCGGCGTCACGATGTAGAACACGGGTATGGCGTCCGCGCCGAGCCTCTCGATGGACTCCACCAGGGCGTCGACGGGGTCGAGGTCCCTGTCGATCCAGCCCTTCTGGTGGAAGAGTATCCCCACCGCCGGCCTCCGCCCGATGCGCCCAAGGTACTCATCCTCGTCGACAACGGCCTGGCCTGGCCTGTATATCCCCTGTGCGGGGAGCACCACCGGTTCGGGGATGTCGAGGGCGCCCGCCCCGCCCAGCCTCACGCATGCCCACTTGAGCACGCCGGCGCTGTTCTCAACGCCCCCTAGCTTCATGTACCTCATTACGAGGTCGTAGTCGTCGTCGGGGAAGAGGAACTTCCCCCTGTACTCCTTGTTGACCTCCGGCGCGCTGCAGCAGAGGAACATGGGGATGCCCCCCCGGTCTATCACGGACTGCAGCCTGTCCAGCTTCTTGAAGTAGGAGGGGTCGCTGTGTATGTTCAGCAGCACGAGGTCCGCTCGTCGCGTGGAGGCGAGGACGTCGGCGAAGGACTCCTCGTCCTCGTCCAGAGCCTCCGAGTTGGCGGTCACGACCCCGACATGCATGTCGACGTCGGAGAGGGACTCGCATGCCTCGCCGATCGTGTCCGCATCCATGTTCCCTGCAGATATGTGCACAATGGTCACGCCCTTCCCGCGACCTTCCTTCCCGTTGTCCGTGTGGATCGTCATCATGTCGTTATCCCCGCCTTCTCATTGGATTATACATCCAAATAGGTAAAAGGCTAAGGCAATAAATAGATGGTGACGCAGCGGCCCTCCGGAGGGCCCTCCGCCCCGCCGGCTCAGATCTTGCCCTTCGCCATCATATAGTAGCATATGGCGAAGAACGCCGCCCCGTACGCGGCCACCACGAGGAAGGACAGCAGGGGGAACGCCCAGCCCAGCGCAGCAGAGCGGATGCATTCCGTGGAGTATGTGAGCGGCAGGGCGGCGATGGCGTACTGCAGCCCCTCAGGCAGGGACGACACGGAGAACATCGTGCCGCACAGGAACGTCATCGGCACCACTATGACGGTGGAGAACATGATGATGGTGGTAAGGCTGTTGGACATGAACCCCACCAGCACACCTAGGAGGGAGTAGACCATGCACGAGAGGGCGATGGCGAGGACGAGGAGCGCGCTTATGTGGAGGCCGTCAGTCATCGCCACCCCGATCGCGAGAAGCACCGCGCACCCCAGCATCCCCCTTATGAACCCGATCAGGGCCTTCCCGAATATCACCGCCGAGGGGGATATGGGGCACAGCACGATCTCGTCGAAGGACGTGTAGTATATGCGCTGGGACAGGACCTTGTTCGCTATCGATGTGAAGCACGACGTCAGCGTTGATAGGGCTATGACCCCAGGTATCACGAACGCGACGTAGGACACGCCCTCCATGTCGCTGACGTGCGAGCCCAGCCCGTAGCAGAACGAAACGTAGTAGAGGAGGGGGGTGACCATTATCGTCACCATGATGGACAGCACGTTGCGCTTGAAGTAGTAGAGGTCCTGCAGGGAGACCCTCACCGTCTCGTCGAGGAACGACAGGATCATATCCTCACGACCTTGACGAAGTCCGCCGTCACTTCCCTGCCGGTCATCTCGAGGAACACGTCCTCCAGGGTCGTCTTCCTCAGGAGGACCGAGCCGTCGTCGCCGAAGCCCGCGACGAACCCCTTGGCCTCGTCCCAGTCGGAGAAGTACCTGTACCTCCGTATGCACCCCTCGCCGTCGTACTCCACGGCGAAGCGCCCGACGCTGTCGCAGAGCTCCCTGGGGCTCCCGAGGGCGACCCTCTTCCCGTTGTTCAGTATCGCGACCCTGTCGCAGAGGTTCTCCGCCTCCTCTATGTAGTGTGTGGTCAGGAAGATGGTCGTCCCCGCGCTGTTGAGCTGGCGGATCATGTCCCAAAGCATGTGCCGGGACTGCGTGTCCAGCCCCGCCGTGGGCTCGTCCAGGAAAAGTATCTCGGGGTCGTGCATGAGGGCGCACGCGATGGCGGTCTTCCTCTTCCAGCCGCCGGAGAGCTTGACGACCTCGTAGTCCAGGAAGGGGGTGAGCCCCAGCACCGCCGAGATGCTCTCCATCCTCTTCCGGATGTCCCCCCTCGGGACCTTCTGGAGGTACCCGTGGCATATGATGTTCTCCTTGACGGAGATGTCCTTGTCTAGGCTTATCATCTGCTGGACGAACCCTATCCTCTTCCTGATCTCCTTGTTGCCCGCCGGCACCTCGAAGCCGCCGACGCTGACGCTCCCGGACGCAGGGCGGAGGAGGGTGGTGAGCACCCGTATGGTGGTGGTCTTCCCTGCGCCGTTGGGCCCGAGGAAGCCGTATATCTCCCCGCGCCTGACGTTCACGTCCACGTGGTCGACGGCCGTCTTGTCGCCGAACCTCACGACGATCCCTTCCGCGCAGATCGCGTCCGCACGCCCTTCGCCGGCAGATGCGGTGGCGCTGTCTTCCGGGGGTGACATATTGGATGTATAATCCAATTCATTAATAATTGTTGCCTCGCGGGTCTTGGCTTGGGCGCGAGGCGACGCTCGGGAAGCGGCGGGAGGGGAGGCGTCTCAATCGTTAGTAATATTAACTAATATGGATGTATCCTCCAATATGTCATCGGCATTACCAGAGAAAAAGGATCTCAAGATAGCCCTCGTCGTGGTGGACGTCCAGAGGAAGTTCACGGGAGGGTCCATACCGAAGGGGGGCAGCAAGGAGGAGATCGACACGATCAACAAGGCGGCGGCGATGTTCCGCGAGCACGGCCGCCCCGTCATATTCATCTATTTCGACGGCCCCTGCCACTGCTCCGTGTACGGGGGGGACGACGGCGACGAGTACCTGCATGGGGTCGTGTCCGACCCGAGGGACGTCATAGTGCACAAAGAACATATGAACTCCTTCCAGGAGACCAGGCTGGCCGACGCCGTGAAGGAGTGCGGGTGCGACTGCATACTGCTGGCGGGGATGGTGACCCAGTACTGCGTCATGGGTACGTACTACGGGGCGTTCGACCACGGCCTGAGCCCGTACCTGCTCGCTGGCGGGACGATAGCCACCGACGAGAAGTACAACCAGGCCGCATGCGTGCTCTGCAAGACGTTCGCCCTCGAGGACGTGGAGGAGAACCTCCGCACGACGAAGACGCCGGACTCGTCGGGGACGTGCGGATGCGAGTACCAGAGATGCGGGGCGGCCGGCCACTGAGGCAGCGGCGCCAGCCCACCCCTGACGTGATCCCGTGCGGTCCCTGGGCGGTCGCACCGCGCACATAGCGCACGGCGACCCGGTGACGCGACGACCCGATGCGGCAACTGCGGGAACCCCGTGCCCGAATGGGCCATGTACAGCTTCTCTTCTGTGCCGCCATGCCAGGGATCGGGCCTTATGTGATGGAGTATACATCCAATACATTTAAATTCATATTGGATGATACCTCCATCTGATAAATATGGGAATAAGTAAAACGGTAATCGCCATCGTGGCGGTTGTGGCGGTAGTGGCCGCAGGGGCGGGGATCGCCTACGTGGTCATGAACGATGAGAGCGTCGACGGCATCGTCGACGGCACAGGCAGGGTCGTCAATGTGGGCACCTCTAACAGGGTGGTGACCACGTCGGCGACGGTCGCTGAGATAATATGCGGCTTGGGCGGGTACAGCAAGCTGGTGGGGGTCACCATGGACAGCTCTTATGGAGTCGACGAGTATATCCCCGGGATACCCAACGACAACTACCCTAAGCTCATCAACGACGGTCTTGACAACGGCACGCTGGTGAACCTGGGCCCCATGTGGGAGATGTCGGCGGAGTCCGTGCTCCTCGCGAACCCGGACCTGGTCATAATGGGGGGGTACTTCAACAGCCCTGCGACGATATCCGCGCTTGAGGACATGGGGGTCCCCGTGGTGATATTGAAGGATGACAACGCGTTCGACAACATATATTTCAACATCGAGCTCGTAGGGAAAGTGATAGGCAAGGTGTCGGAGGCAGAGGTCCTCGTGGGCCAGGTCAAGTCGGCGATAGGGAAGATAGTCGACTGGACAAAGTCAATAGGCGCGCCATCTCAGAGCGTGGCCGTGCTCATGGGGCTCGGGGGCGACTGGGGAGACGCCTATGCATGCGGCGAGGCGTACATCTTGGGGACGCCCCTGATAACCACGCTGGGCGGAACCAACGCGTTCTCCAACATAAGCGAGATGTACCTGCCCGTGCCCACGGAATCCATCCTGACCGCCGACCCGGACATCATCATCGACGTCACCCCTGCCACCAGGGCGGCATTGGACGCGGTGAAGACCGACCCGCTGCTGAAGGAGATATCGGCATCCAAGAACAACAGGGTGTACGGCGCCTTTGAATCGAGCGGGACAGCGTTCACCTTGACCACCCAAGGGTTCGTCAGCGGCGTCGCGATGATGGCCATGTTCATGTACGAGGATTACCTGGACTTCAGCATCGACAACTACCTGGGCAGCGACTATGCGGACTACCTCAAACTGTTCTGGGAACAGGTAAACGCTTGAAAAACAAAGGCGCCCCGAGCGCCATTCTATTTTTTATTTGTCTGATTTTAGCGATAGCTGTGATGGTTTTCACCGGCGTCAAAGAGAACAAAGAGCCGTGTTCCTCTGAGGGCGTTATCACGGCATAGGCGTGCGTGTCCCGATACAGCAATATTAATACGGTTGGAGATATACCGTGATGGATTATACATCCAAGTGGTATTAATGGCAACCTGCCGGAAAAAAATGAATGCAGACTCAGCCGTGGCGTCGGCCCCCGTCGTGTTCTCCGGCGGCGACTGCGCGGGCTGTACCGACAAGCCCCTGATGCAGGCGGGCGCTTAAGGGGCCAGGCGTCTTCGGGCGTTGCGTTCAAACTTTAGAAAATCGGGGAACAGGGTGTGATGAGATGGCATATGACTGGAGCGACGTTGTGTCGGCAGAGAAGAGAGAGGATCGCAGGACGGTGCGGGAGTTTCCTTGCGGGGCGTCCGTCCATAGGCAGAACAGGTCACTGATAGTGACGCCCCCGTCCGGGGGCTGGAGGGCGCTGTCCACAGGCAGTTTCAACGGCGGGTTCATGTCCTCCCCCTCGGCGGTGTTCAATACCACGAGCATAGGCGGGCGGGCGGAGTACGCCAGCATGGGGAGGCCCAAGGAGTTCCACGACATGCGCACGCGTGAGTACGCCAGGTTCCTCGGCCTCGACCCCGACTCCACGGTGGGGCTCGGGACGGCGGCGCACATGGACAACGCCGCGACGGGCACGGCCGAGGCGGACGGGATCGAGGTCTCTGCTGTGATCACGGGGGGGATACGCGGCAACGGCGGCCGCGCCGGGGACCCC
>WRNL01000005.1 GCA_009776625.1 Methanomassiliicoccaceae archaeon
CATCCCCNGGCATCAGACGGTCGGCGCCCCGGCCGCGAACAGTGTGTCCGTGTACGGAATAACGAAAGGCCCCGCAGAACACGGATGAAAGAAGACGGACCCTACAGCAGGAGCTATGGGTCTTCAGAAAGACTTAACGCCAGTTTTGAATTTACGTTTTTCAGAAGTTTTAGGAATTTAGAGCCGTCGCCATCCCGGCCCCCTTCGGCCCTGCGGCCATGAGTGGTACGCGAAATAGGGATCCCGTAGCCGGCATAGGAGAACAGCCAGGGCCTGTCTTGGCACGCCTTCCGGCGAACAGGTCGATGGGGCGTCTGTGCTGAGCAGGGGGCTGACCCACAACGTGAGGTTATTGATCGAATCGGGGTGGGTAAGATGATTTCCACAGAGCCGAGGAAGGATAAAGTATATTGGTCATGTCTTTCTTTATCGGAGTTGCACCCATGTTGGTCGGAACGGTGATGTTATGAATTTTAGAGAATTGTTCAAGAGGGACCCCGCCCGTCCACAGAGGGGCTTCAGAGCGTGGCGGACAAGAACGTGAAGTCGAGGGAGCTGAAGTACCCCCCGGTCGACGAGTACGGGCACTACGTCGACGACAGGCCCGGCGCAAGGGGCGCAAGCCAGCCGGCGGGGGGCGGCCCCTCCGGCACGCCAGGGGACGCGGACCGGTGAAACGGGGGGGACACGCCCGTATATTGAAAGAAGGTTTATATACGGAACCGTGATTGGCAAGCCGATAACAATGGCTCTTTGGCAGGGAAAATCAAAGAAGAAGCCCACAGGCGGGAGGCTCGTCCTCAGCAGGGGGAAGAGGAAGTTCGAGATCAGCAGGGAGAAGCAGTTCACCAAGGTGGGGAAGCAGTCCCTGAAACACTACCGCATACGCGGGGCGCGCGTCAAGACGTGCATGCTCCTCGCCGAGTACGCCAACGTGGTGGACAAGAAGACGAACACGATCCAGAGAGCGAAGATCATAGGCGTGGCGGCCAACCCTGCTGACCCCAACTACGTCCAGCGCAACATCGTCAACAAGGGCGCGAGGATCAAGACCGAGCTCGGCGACGCGGTGGTCACCTCCAGGCCCGGCCAGAACGGCGCGGTCAACGCCGTCCTCATAGAGGTCTGACGCGCCCGGCGCGTCCTCCCTCCAACAACCTCTTTAACCCGTTTCTACATCAGGCGTGTGATAACATGGCATACGACAAGGACACCGCCATCACGGTCTGGCCGGAGTACTTCGACGTCAGCAGGACGAGGGCCAGGGGCAGGAGGCTCCCGATGAGCCTCTGCGTGAAGGACCCCGACCTGGACATCATAGCCAAAGGGGCGCTGATACTCGACCTCGAGTACGAGGTGTTCGAGGGCAAGGCGTACCCGTCGAACCGGGCCGCCAGGCGCGGCTATGTGAAGGTGGAGAGGGGCAAGCTCTCCAAGACCGAGCTCCTGCCGAAGATCGCAGAGGTCCTGGTCAAGAACCAGAAGAAATGATTACCGCGCTCGACTCCTCAGTGATTGACGCCAACTCCGAGGCCATGGGCGTCGGCGTGCCTGTGCTGATGGCGAACGCCGGGAGGGCGGTCGCCTCGGTGCTGTCGGAGAGGTTCCCTGGGAAGAGGGTCGCTTTCATATGCGGCTCCGGGAACAACGGGGGCGACGGGATCGCGGCGGCGGGGCTGATGGACGCCGGCGCGACCGCCGTCTACCTCCTGAGGCCGAAGGACGCCATGAAATCCGAGTTCGTCAGGGGTATGCTCTCCAAACTCGAATGCAGGGTCTCGGACTTCTCCGAGTTCGACGCGGATGGTTGCGACGTGATCGTCGACTGCGCCCTGGGCACGGGGGCGTCCGGGGAGGCCAGGCCGCCTTACGACGTTTTCATAAAGGCGGCGAACGCGTTCAAGGGGGACGTGGTGTCCGTGGACGTGCCGTCCGGCCTCGGGACGGGGCTTTCCGTCAGGCCGGGGATGACCATAACGTTCCACGACGTGAAGGAGGGCATGGACGAGGGGAACTCGGGGGAGATAGTCGTGAGGGACATAGGCATACCGAGGGAGGCGTACGAGAACGTGGGGCCCGGCGACATGCTGAGATACCCGATACCGAGGGCGGACAGCCACAAGGGGTCCAACGGGAGGCTGCTGATCATAGGCGGCGGGCCGTACTACGGCGCGCCGGCCATGGCGGCGCTGGCCGCCATGAGGGTCGGGGCAGACATGGTCAGGCTGGCGGTCCCAAAGGGCTGCTCGGCGGCGGTCTCCTCGTTCTCCCCCGTGTTCATGGTCACGGCGCTGCCGGGCGACTCGCTGAGGATGGAGCACCTGCACCGCCTGGCGCTGCTGGCGGAGCAGCACGACGCCGTCCTCATCGGGCCGGGGCTAGGCTCCTCGGACGTCATATCGGCGGGGGTGAAGAGCCTCGTCGGGTCCATAAACGTCCCAGTCGCGGTGGATGCCGACGGGATCACCGCCCTCGGGAGGGACGTCCCCCTCCACAGGAAGATGGTGCTGACCCCCCATGCGAGGGAGTTCGAGGCCCTCGGCGGCGATCCCGGGGGCGGCGAGGCCGCCGTCCGGGAGCTTGCGGCGAAGACTGGCTCCGTCGTCCTCTTGAAGGGCAAGGTGGACGTCGTCTCCGACGGGGCGCGCACCAGGCGCAACGCCACCGGCTGCGCCGGCATGACCAGTGCCGGGACCGGCGACGTCCTGGCGGGCATCGTCGCGGGGCTGCTGTCTAAGGGGATGGGATGCTTCGACGCGGCGGCGCTCGGGGCGTTCATCTCCGGGAGGGCGGGGGAGCATGCGTTCGAGGACAAGTCCTACGGCATGACGGCGACGGACGTCATAGAATCGATACCGAAGGTCCTCAAAGAGTACCTGAGGTGACGGCATGGACCTCCAGCCCGTCCATGGTGCCCCCGCGCTCAGGGCGGACGAGTACCTCGTGATAGGGGACCTCCACATCGGGATCGAGTCGCACATGAGGTCGAAAGGCTTCCATATCGCGTCGAGGACCGAGGACATGTTCGACTCCATAATCGAGGCGGCGGGCGGCACGGCGAGCAGGCTGATCGTGCTGGGCGACGTGAAGGATTCCGTGCCGGGTTCCACGAAGCAGGAGTACAGGGAGATACCGGCGTTCTTCGAGAGGCTGCTGGACCGGTTCGACGAGGTCTACGTGGTCAGGGGCAACCACGACACGAGCATAGAGGAGTTCCTGCCGGGCCGCGTGAGGCTGAGGCCGGCCTCCGGCATGAGGGTCGAGGACATCGGGTTCGTGCACGGGCACACCTGGCCGTCCGAGGACGTGATGAGGTCGGAGACGCTGGTGATGGCCCACGACCACCCGGCGGTGATGTTCAGGGACGGCGTGGGGAAGCAGACGAACGAGCCGTGCTGGGTCAGGGGGAGGTTCAGGGAGGAGAGGTCCGAGAGGTACCCTGTGCACCCGAAGGGCTTCGTCATCGTGCCTGCCTTCAACAGGATGCTGGGGGGGTCCCCTGTGAACATAATCGGGGAGCCATTGCTGGGCCCGGTCATGGGCGGGGACCTCCTCGACCTGGATAACGCCACGGTGCACCTCCTCGACGGGGTGGATCTCGGGAGGCTCTCCAACCTCATGGTGACGGGGAGCGACCGCAAGGGATGGGGGCGGAGGACGAGGGTGAAACCCACAGAATGAGGGGGTTCCCACGCCTGTTTTCAGAAAAGGTCAGCATGGATTCTCCATATTTATCCATGATGGAGCAAAGGCCGGCCGATGCCTGATTCCAGGCGCTGGCGGATGCCTGGCCTGGATTTGGCGGCCTGCCAGCGCCTGTCGATGCCGATGGAGAAGAATATTTTGCCTCTCTGACTTCTAAGGTGGATGGCATGTTGAGGGTTTTCAGCGTACGCGTTCCTGAGGTCACGGGGGCCTGTCGTTGTTCTATTCTGATTTTTATGTTTATTATGTTAATAATCATTTTTTCTATTCTGTTTTATATTTTATCATGTTAAAACTTATCATTTCTATTTTTGTTTTTAACTTTTTTAACATGTTCCCTTAGTTGAAAGCACAGTGCCAGACTGACATCGCGACTAGCCGTGCACCCCGCCCACCAGGCCCCGCGCCGCCACTGCGCAGAGCCTGGTGGGCGGGCGCGTCCGCGCACGGCTATTATAATAAAGAAGAGTGAGGTTTTAATACAACCTCGATAATAGGACGTTCCGATTCATTTCAAGTGATAGACATGAAGATGCCCAGGACGATAAAGACATACTGCCCCTTCTGCAAGACCCACAGGGTCCACGACGTGGAGAGGGTCAAGAAGAAGAAGGCCAGCGAGCTCAAGTGGGGCCAGAGGCGGTTCAGGGAGGCGACCTCCGGGTACGGGGGTTACCCCAGGCCGAAGCCGAAGGACAGGGAGAAGCCCACCAAGAGGGTGAACATCAGGTTCAGGTGCGAGACCTGCAAGAAGGCGCACCTGACATCCTGCATAAGGGCGAAGAAGTTCGAGCTCACGGAGTGATCGCATGACCGGAGACTTCATCAAAATCAAATGCCCCGACTGCGAGAACGAGCAGATCGTGTTCAGGAAGGCGGCCACCAAGGTGAGCTGCAACGTGTGCGGGTCCACCCTCATCACGCCCAAGGGCGGCGTCGGTGACATAAAGGGCGAGATCCTCGAGGTAGTAGGCTGATGTCTAGAGCGAAAGGATTCCCCGACCACGGGGAGCTCGTCGTCTGCACCGTGACAAGCGTGAAGAACTTCGGCGCCTTCGTCACCTTGGACGAGTACGACGGGAAGGAAGGGTTCGTGCACGTCAGGGACGTGGCAACGGGCTGGGTCAAGTACATCAGGGACTTCATCAGGGAGGGGCAGAAGATCGTCTGCAAGGTCCTGGGCGTGGACTCCTCGAAGGGGCACATCGACCTTTCCCTGAAGTCTGTCAACGACCATCAGAAGAGGGAGAAGATCCAGCAGTGGAAGAACGAGAACAAGGCCGAGAAGCTTGTGGAGATCATCGCCGAGCGCATGTCCATCTCCGTCGACGACGCCTACGACGTGTTCGCCAAGAATCTGCTCGAGGTCTACGAGACGCTGTACGGCGCCTTCGAGTCGGCGGTCGCCTACCCCGACGAGTTCACGGAGGAGTTCTTCGGGGAGTGGACGGGGACGTTCATTGAGGTCGCCAAGGAGAACGTGACGCCGCCCTTCGTCGAGATCGACAGCATCCTGGAGATGACGTCCTCCGCCCCCAACGGCGTCGAGCTCATCAAGAAGGCCCTCGCGGCGGGGCTCAAGGCGGCAGACGGCGAGAGCGCGGTGATCACCGCCATAGGCTCGCCGAGGTACAGGGTCACCGTCACCGCCAGCGAGTACAAGGACGCAGAGGAGATAATGAAGAGGGTGACCGCCAAGGCAATGAGCGAGTTCACCGCGATGGGCGGCGCCGTCACCCTCAAGCGCGAGAGCAAGTGAGATGAGGCCCTCCATAAGGAAATGCGCATCGTGCGGGAGGTACACCATGGGCGGCGACTGCCCGTCCTGCGGGTCGCCCGCATACGGCCCCGCGCCGGCGAAGTTCTCGCCCGAGGACCGCTACGGGGCGTACAGAAGGAAAGCGATAATCGAGGAGCACGGGGAGAATGGAAAACATCGTCGTCTATGAGAGCAGGCCGTCCCTTGACAGCCCACTCTTCATCGAGTGCCTGCCCGGGATAGGCAACGTGGGCAAGACGGCGGGGGACTTCATCGCGGACGCCGTCGGCGCGGAGCTGTACGCGACCATCTACTCCAAGCACTTCCCTCCCCACGTACTCCTCGACGACGACAACGTCATCGAGATGGCCAACAACCAGCTCTGGTTCGCGAAGGGGGTCAACTCGAGGGACCTGGTGTTCCTGAGGGGGGACTGCCAGGGATCGACCCAGGAGGGGCAGTTCGAGCTCTGCGCCTCGGTCATGGAGCTGCTCCTGGGGCACGGCGTGTCGGAGATCGTCACCCTGGGCGGGTACGGCACAGGGATGATGGTCGACTCCCCGAGGGTGTTCGGCGCGGTGACCGGCCTCGGGATAAAGAAGGAGTACAAAGGGTACGGCGTGGAGTTCCCCTCTGGCGACCCCAACGCAGGGATAATCGGGGCCAGCGGGCTGTTCCTCGGGATGGGGAAGATCCACGGCGTCCCCTCGATATGCCTGATGGGGGAGACGTCCGGGTACTTCGTCGACCACAAGAGCGCGATGGCGATGGTCAACGTGCTGATGAGGAAGCTGGGCGTGGAGCTGGACCTCACCGACCTCAAGGACAAGTCCGAGCAGATCGACGAGCTCACCGCCAAGGTGAGGGAGATAGAGGACCGCGGCCCGGAGGACCTGGGGTACTTCGGGTGATGCCAGCGGTTACATTTAAATAAGCCATCCATTATCCTGTCTTACCCCGCCTAGCTCAGCTTGGCCAGAGCGGCTGACTGTAGAGTGTTCTCGGAAGCATCCGATACAGCCGCTGAAATCAGCAGGTCCCCGGTTCAAATCTGGGGGCGGGGACCACTCCCCATCCGGCTCAGGGGGTTTTGAGGCGACACTGGACTTTGGCAAAGCGCCCACACAGCAAGGCTGGCGGGCATTTCCGTCAATCGGCCTCTTCTTCCCCTGACGGCAGCGCATGCCCGCATTCCGGGCAGAAGTTGACCTGTGGGCGCCCCATGTCCGCGCCGCACTTGGGGCAAGGGTACCCGACCTCCCCTATCATGCACACCTGCTTGTCCATCAGCACCAGGAACGTGCGTGCCTCACCTGCAGAGAAGTCAGCTCCCCTCGACTTCTTCCCGTAGCGCATGTTCGAGAGACCTAGGATTAACAGAGAGAACGCCAGGCTCCCCGTCATTATCGCCAGCGGTAAGAACCCCATAGCGTCTATCTCGAAAACAGATCTGCCGTCATACGTGACCCCCTGCGAACTGAGAATCAGCATCAGCACCAAGAGGGCGAGAGCCAACACCCCCATCGCCAGTATCAACACGCCGCTCCAGTACGTATCTTTCCCCTTCATAAAAAGACCTTTCGACACGACCGTTCCCTCCCCAAGCGCCCTTTGCATCGCCTCCGACCTCGCACATGTAGAACGGGACACGTACAAAGGGTTGTCGGTCGGCCCATGGCCCCTTGCGGGTATTGTCCCTGGCGAGTGTTTTTTAGCGCTCATCGTCAGGGGAGAAGATGGTGTTCCTCCTGCGGTCCATGATCCTGTACCCGTCCCTGAGATGAGCATTCAGCCATCCCTCGATGTTGTGGACGGCCTCTGGCATCTCGTCGATCGCGGTGTATAGGGGGCTCAAGTCATCATAATTCGCGACTTTTTTCGGACACGTCCGAGGAAGGCGCCACCGTCTGAAAATACCTCGCTCGACCATCAGCTCCTCGTCGTGTCTTGCGAGGATCAGCACCCGTTCGTTCCTGATCGCTTTTCTGATGTCCCTTTCGTTCATGCCCCATAGAAAAGCCTTGTCGGTATATAGAACCGCCTGACATCTGGCCAGGGGAGCGTTAATAAATCCCACATCCGATTTCCCGACATGGAGAAACCGGATGTTTGGGACATGTTGCGGTCTGGGGGAACGGTCGGAAGAGGCTCCCCTGGCCATGAGGAGTACGATAGGGTCTTGACAGAATGCATCGAGAAGAGGCTCAGGTACAACACGCTGCCACTCACTGCAGAGGAGAGGAGGACCGCGCTCTCAGACCTGCTCGGGTACGAGGTCGACGCGCATACGAAGGTCGTCCCGCCCTTCCACTGCGACCAGGGGTTCAACATCAGGCTGGGGAGGAACGTGCTGATCAACTACGACTGCGTGCTCCTCGACACAGGGGATATCTCCATCGGGGACAACGTCCTCATCGGCCCGGGGTCGAGGCTCGTCACCGCGAGGCATTCCCTCAAAGCCGAGGAAAGAAGGGACTGGTCCGTGAGCTGCTCCCCGATAAGGATAGAGGAAGACGTTTGGCTGGGGGCGGGGGTAGTCGTGCTCCCGGGCGTGACCATCGGGGCCCGCTCCGTCATAGGGGCGGGCTCCGTCGTCACGAAGGACATTCCTGCTGATGTGATTGCGGCAGGGAACCCTGCGAGGGTCGTCAGGCCGCTTTGATCAGAACTCCCTCCTTATGAATACCAGCCATGCCGATACTATTGACACCGCACCCCATGCAACCATCGTCAATGCCGCTCTTACCGTGTCTTGCATCATGTCCAGGTAGCTCAGCATATCGGGGGCTATTATCGCGTTTGACGCCTGGTCGATCATGAACCATGGGTCAGTGTCTGAGAATATCATCAGAATGACTGAAATTATCCTAATGAACAGGAACAGTGTGAAAAAAGTCACAATCGATGATGTACTCCCTTTCTTCAGGATCGAACTAAAGAATACCGCTATGCCGGATGCCGCCAAAAGATACAGGAGAGCCATTCCCAGCGATATCAGCAGATCGATTGATACAGAGCCCTCTATTATCAGCAGCACTGCCGCCGTGCCCGCATAGTACGTCGCAATCATCGCTGTTTCGAGAATCAGGCACCCTAACAGCTTTCCGACGAAAATCGATGTTTTCTTTATCGGCCTTGTGAACAGAACCAAAGCCGTTCTTTCCTCGAACTCGGACACTATAACGATGGATGCGAAAAGCGTCGCCGCCAACAATGCCAAGAGGTAAACCCATGCGGTATAGAGTGTCAACAAACCGCCAGGTATGTCCCTGAGATCCCCTCCGACTATGTAGGGCAAGAATGTCATCAGCCCAAAGACGAGGGCGGTTAATGCAACATATACCGTAAACCTTTTTCCGCGGATGAACTTTCGAATCTCGTTCTTTGCCACCACATAGGATTGTCTGAAATCGTCCAGTTCTATGTACATCATCTCGACTCCTTTATCAGTTTGAGGTATGTGGTCTCGAGAGTGTCCTCTTCGTTCACCCCGTAGGCTCCGATGTTCAGCGCACTGACATCGTTGAAGAACTTGATGTGTTCCGCTCTGTCACCTTTTATCGTCACGTCCACATCGTTGCCGAACCTCTCCGCTGAAACGACGTTGTTCAGCTGTCCAATCTTGGATATCATGTCCTCGGTGGGTATGCCATCGACCCTCACGATCATCCTCCTGGTGCCGTCGTCCTTGCCGATGATGCTGATGTCATCTTGGATGATCATCTTCCCGTGATTGATGAGAGCGATCCTGTCGCAGAGGTCGCTGACTTCGCGGAGTATGTGCGAGCTCATGATCACTGTGAGGCCCTTGGACTCGTTCCTGAGGTTCTTCAGGATCTCCCTCATCTCCGCCTGGCCCCTCGGGTCGAGGCCCGAGTTAGGTTCGTCCAGTATGATGACGCTCGGGTCGTTCATCAGAGCCTGGCCGAGGGCTATCCTCTGCCTCATCCCCTTGGAGAACGTCCCGATCCTCTTGTCCTCCCACTCGGTCATCTTGACCCTCTCCAGGATCCTGTCTGTCTCGCTCTTTATTGATTCAGATGTCATCCCGATTATCTGGCCCACGTACCTGAACGTCTCCCTGGGCGTGAGGTAGGGGTAGAACTCGGGGGTCTCCACGACTGTGCCCACGTTGGTCAGCGCCGCCTTCGGGTCCTTGGTCACGTCGACGCCGTTGATGTACGCCTCCCCCGACGTGGCGTTGATGAGGTGCGTCAGTATCTTCAACGTGGTGCTCTTCCCAGCGCCGTTCGGTCCCAGGAAGCCGGTGAAACTGTTCTTCTTCACGGAAAGGTTGAGGTTATCCACTGCGACAAAATCCCCATACGCTTTCCGTAGCCCCACTATGTCGATAGGGTTGTCGGACGACATGTGTTTAGCCATATGAAGTTTATATATAAACATGCCGATAGTTGACAAGTCAACTTACCCTGCCGCCCTTGTCCGCCCTCTTTTTCGCCCCCCTCCTTATGGTCATTGCCATCTGCCTGGACTGCACCATGATCACGGCCGGGGTGTAGTCCAGGAAGTTGTAGAACGACGTGAGGCCGGTGAGCGCCCTCCGCGGGAAGTCCTTCTCCGTCCCCCTGACCGCGTTCTCCCCTTTCAGGATGCTGTTCAGGAACCCCTCCACGTCGTCCGCCTTGGACACCGTCACCACCGACCCGACGTCCTCCGCGATGTGCCCGTCGCTCCCGCCGGTTATCCCGAGCCCGTGCCTCCCGAACGACCTCACCGCCTCCACGTTGCCCTGTCGGGTCATCCCCCCGCATATCACCTCGTAGGCGTCCAGCCTCCTCACCACGTCGTCCGCGATGTACCCTTTCCTGTTGCAAATCTCCACGCCCTTGTTGGAGCCGAGGTAGCCCATCGGGTGGGCGCCGGACACCACGCAGTTGCGCCCTTCCAGCAGGTCGAGGAGCCTTTCGGTGGGGCATCCCTTGAGGGCGAGCCAGGGGCAGGGCTGCAGCCTCGGCCTGATCTCCTCGCGCCAGAACTCCCTCAGCTCCGCCATCTCGTAGAAGTAGGTGAGTATGTGGGGCCCGTCCGACGCGCTCACCTCCATCCCTGGGATTATGAACACGTCCTCATTCCCGATGTCGATCGCCTCGAGGGAGGTGATGAGGTTGTGGTCGGTGACCGCCATCCCGACGTTCCTCGACCGAGCTATCTTCAACAGCCGCTTGATGCCGCTGTACGAGTCCGAGCAGTCCGTGTGGACGTGCATGTCGGCGCACCGGAGGCCCGCGTCGGCGATGCGCCCCCAGTCGGGGACCTCGAACCTCATCCTCGGCCCATCGAAGGCCGCGCTCATCTCTGGCATAGGGAGCGCCACACGTCCTCGGACTCGGACAGCGCCTCTTCCTCGTCGAATGAGGTCACCCTGCCGCCGTCCATGACTATGTCCCCTTGGCACATCACCGTCCTCACGTTGGAGGAGGAGGCCGAGTAGACTATGTTGGACACCATGTTCTCCGGCAACAGGGGCCTGATGTTCGGGAGCCGGCCGTCCAGGATGAAGAGGTCGGCGTGCTTCCCCGCCTCTATCGAGCCGAGGGATCCCTCCATCCCGATCGCCCTCGCGGCGTTCACGGTGGCGAAGTCCAGGAGCTCCTGGGCGGAGGCTGCGACTGGATCCCACCTGCTGGACTTCTGGAGCAGCCCCAGGGTCTTCAATTCTGCCATCATGTCGAGGCTGTTGTTCGTGGTGCTGCCGTCCGTCCCCACCGTTACGTTGACCCCGTGCTTCTGGAACTCCGGCACGGGGGCGACGCCCCCGGTCGCCAGCTTCATGTTCGATGTGGGGCACGTCGAGACCGATGCCCCGGCGGCGGCCATCTGCCTCACCTCGCCCAGCGTCAGCCAGGCCGAGTGCGCCGCGATCGTGTTCCCGCCTATCACGCCCATGTCGCACAGCCACTCCGCCGGCCTCTTCCCCGTCTTTTCCCTGTGCCCGTTGACCTCCCCCCTGGTCTCGGAGAGATGGAGGGTCAGGGGGGCGCCCTTCTCGTCCGAGAGCGCCTTCGCCCCCATGCAGGTCTCCTCGTTGCATACGTAGACTCCCTGCAGCCCGACTCCCGGGATTATCTTCCTCGTCCCCTTGAACACGTCGTGGAACCTCCTGCAGTTCTGCAGGGGGCTCCCCTTCTGGGTCGTCAGGTCGTCGTCGAGCACGCACCAGCACAGCACCCCCCTTATGCCCGTCTCCATGACCGCCCTCGCGATCACGTCCTCCGAGTAGTAGAGGTCGACGAAGGTCGTCGTGCCGCTGCGGATCATCTCCGCGCACCCGACCTTCGCGCCGACCCCGATGTCCCTGTCCGTCCTCTCGGAGTCGATGCTGAACACCCTCTCCAGGAACCTCGGGAAGGGCATGTCGTCGGCCGCCCCCTTCATCACGGACATCGCCACGTGGGTGTGGGTGTTTATCAGCCCGGGGATGACTATGTCGCCGGAGGCGCCGATCTCCCTGTCGGCCGACCCTTTGTATTCTCCCCCGACGGAGACTATCCTCTCGCCGTCGACGACCACGTCGCCCCTTACTATCCTTCTCTGCGGGTCCTGCGTGACTATCCAAGCGTCCCTGACGACGGTGATCATGCGTCTGGATTTTCATTTGACGTAATAAACGTTATCTCTTTTTTCATCCTGACCGCCTCCTCCCCGCTGGCATACATACCGCTGATGCGGCATACCTCTACGAACCCGTTCGAATCGTACAGCCTCCTTGCGCGGCCGTTGGACGCACGGACTTCAAGAATCACGTCGGACCCCATGTCCCTGGAAAGCGAGAAGAAACCGTCCAGCAACAGCTGGCCTATCCCCCTGGACCTGTACCCGGGCATCACGGCGAACATGTATATCCTGTTCGTCTCGGGGCGGTGTATCCTGCCCGACAGGAAACCGACCGTCTTTTCATTTTCAGCGTCGTAAGCCACGTGCTGCCCCTCCGGCCATGAGCTGAACAGCTCGTCCAGCTCCGAGATGTCGTACGGCTCCAGCCCCGAGGCGTTCGATATATCGAACACGTCCTGCTTATCAGCCGGCTGATACCCCCTACGTACTATGTCGCCCACTCCCCCGCCTCGCGCCTGAACCATGCACAGAGGCTACTTAAACCTGCTTGGAAACACCACTTAGTCACAATCGAGGCGGAACCTCTCAAAAAAAAGGATATATCGATACCGCCATAAGGCGGCATGGCGTTCAGGATGACATTCCTCGGCACGGGCGGCGGGAGGCACACCGCCATGTACCAGACCCGCTGCACAGGGGGGATACTCGTCGAGCACGGGGACGGGCGGCACCTCCACATAGACCCTGGCCCGGGCGCCCTGACCCAGATGAGGAGGATACATTACGACCTCACCAGGACGGACTCCCTGGTCGTGACCCATGCGCACCCCGACCACTACTCCGACGCCGAGTCGGTGATGGAGGGGATGTCCCTCGGCGGATGGAAGAAGCGGGGGCGCCTGTACGGCAGCCCCACCGTCATAGACGGGGCGGGGCCGCTGGGCCCCTGCGTCTCGAAGTACCACCTGGGCATCGTCGAGGGCGTGGCCGTGATCGAGCCGGGCGCGACCATAGACATCGATGGGATGAGGGCGGAGGTCTGCAGGACGGACCACAGCGACCCGACGAACGTGGGGCTGAGGCTCGACAGCGGCGCCGGGATCGTCTCCTACGTCAGCGACACCGGCTACTCCGAGGAGATCGCCGAGCAGCACAGGGGGAGCAGGGTCCTGATACTCCCGGTCACCACGCCGGACGACATGCGGATACCCTTCCACCTGTGCACCGACGACGCGTCCTCCTTCATCGAGGTGGTGAGGCCGGAGCTCGCCGTGTTCATCCACCTGGGGATCGTCATGATCAAGAGGGGCCCCGAGGGGCAGGCGCTAAAGGCCGAGGCGATGACGGGGGTGAGGACGGTGGCCGCCCGCGACCTCGACGTGCTGGACGTTGGGGCGGCGCTGTCCTTCTCAAAGGCCGAGACGTACGACGACGAGTGGATCCCCGACACGTCCCCGTGACTTTCAAGACCCCCCAGATGTCTGGAGCCTTGGTCGCGGCTCTCAGCCGGACTGTTTCGGGCAATTCGGCATGCCAGACCGTGCATGGCCGTTCCAAGATGCGGCCTTTCCTTGGTGACGAGATGTATCAGAACAGCTGCTGTTTCGCGCTCATACAGACCGGGGAGAATGTGAAGAGGCTCCCAATGGAGATCATGATAGAGCATCCGGATGTCTAATTGTCTGAGTTTGCCGGTCAACGTGACTTTATCGCCCATAGCTACCACAAGCCAATATGCATAGGATATGGATCATCATGACGGATGACATCCGTTCCTTGAAACCCAGGTGCGAGACGATCCTATCGGAACTATAGGAGGGCCCAGGACAGGGGGCCTTTGACGCGCTGGCGCGGCGGCACGCGTATTCATATATGCACCCCGTTGTCCGTCCATGACGACCGTGAACGTGACGGGGGGGCGCGCCGACCTATACAACCTGGTGAGGGCCGCATTGGGAGGCGAAGTGGTGACCATAACGGCCAGGGCGGGGAACGTGGTGCTCATATCGGAAGAAGAGTGGGAGGGCGTCAAGGAGACGCTGTACCTGATGGGCGACCCGGATTTCTTGAAGGACGTGGAGGAAGGCCGCAACTCCCCTGATTCTGATTTCGAGGCCTGGAACTGACGTTCCAAAACCCCCTTTCCGGGAAGGACGACATAGACCAGGATGTCGTCACACCCGGCCGCCGGCGACCCACTCGTATGTCCCCGCCGTCATCAGCCGCGCCGCGCGCTCAGGGCCGACGAGGCGGAGGAGCGTCCTGGCGCGGCTGTTGTACTTGTGGTAGTTGGCCTCCGCCTCCCCTTCCGGCCTGCCTGCGGGCCACCTCGTGCCGTTGTGCCTCATGTCGGCGAACTTGACCTCGGCGGCGATGTCGCTCGTGGCGACCCTCGCGAGGTAGTCGCCCACCGCCTCCCCCTCGCGCTTGGACACGCAGTCCACCGCCGTCACAATGTCCTCGCTGAAGCCCGCCGCCCGGAGATCCCCCAAGGTCACGTGGGTGTCCTCCACCACGTCGTGCAGGAGGGCGGCTATCCTGCCGGCAGGCGTCACGCAGTACCCGGACACGGCGATCGGGTGCAGGATGTAGTCCATGCCGGATTTGTCCTTCTGCCCCTCGTGCGCCTCCGTGGCGATCCGCAGGGCCTTCTCGTACTCTTGCTGGAACAATGGATCGTCTGTCATGTGAGCCCTGTTATGGCTCTTCCTTAATAAACGGTTCGCCGGCAGACGCGTCGCCGCCTTCCAGCGCGGCCAGGTCCGCCCTGTCGTACCTGTGGCTCCCCTGCATCCCCTTCTTGCGCCTCCAGCACCTGATGGCGTCGCTCAGGCCCCTCCCCTCGTTGTCGGCGAAGAAGTCCCTTATGTACGTGTTGTACTCGAACTGCCTGCCGATCTCCGTCTTGCCTTTCCTCCTCTCCTCCATCACCAGGGGGTACGCCGCGGCGGCCTCTCCGTAGCTCTTCCCGGCATTGGCCCTCAGCCACCTCTGGAAAGGGACGTTGAACGTGAACCCCTCCCCCAGCCTCCCCACGAAGAACGCACGGTGCCTCTCGGAGAACGACGGGGGGTCCTCTATGACGGAATCCTCGGTCACGTCCCCTTTGCCGGGGGGCGGCCTCGCCCCCCTCTCGGGGGGTAGCGCCTCCCCCGTCTCGAGGTAGCGGGAAACACGCCTCGTCAGCTCCTCCTTCCCTCCCGACACGGGCAGGCCCTCCTGCCTGCAGAACCGCACCAGCTCCTCTTTCAGGTAGTAGCCGGACCGGAACGCCCCGATGCCCATGCCCCTCTCCAGATCCAGCCTCTCTGCCACGAACCCTCCTCCTGCGGGGATCAGGGGGCGGGCGGCATAAAGCGTTTTCCTCGGCGGCGTCGGACAATGCTTAAATCCCCGACGCGTATCATCGCCGATGAGCCTTGAGTCAGAGGTGCTGGAGAGGATCAGGCCGACCGCCGAGGAGGTCAGGCTGATAGACGCGGCGGCGGCCGGCTTGAAGAAGAGGGTGGAGGACTACGTCAGGGACCACGACATAGACGTGGAGGTCCGGTTCGTCGGGTCCTACGCCAAGGGCACCTACCTCTCCGACCCCGACATCGATCTGTTCCTGCTCTTCCCAGAGACCGTCTCCTCCAAGGAGCTGGAGAGGATAGGGCTGTCCGTGGGCGAGGCGATAATACGGGGGGTCCGGATGTACTCGGAGCACCCATACACCCGCGGGGTGTACAACGGCGTGGACGTGGACCTCGTGCCCAGCTACTCCATCAAGTCCGCCGACAAACTCAGGTCGGCTGTGGACAGGACCCCCTTCCACACCAGCTACATGCTAGACAACCTGAAGGAGGAGCAGAAGGACGAGGTCAGGCTCCTGAAGGGGTTCATGAAGGGGATCGGCGTCTACGGCGCGGAGCCGGTGACGAGGGGGTTCTCAGGATACCTGTGCGAGCTCCTGGTCCTGCACTACGGCGGCTTCCTCAAGGCGCTGGAAGGGGCCTGCGAGTGGAAGGAGGGGACGTGCATCGCCATCGACAAGAGGGGGCCGCCGATAGTAGGCCCCCTGATCGTCTACGACCCGGTGGACCAGAAGAGGAACGTCGCCTCCGCCGTGCACCTGGACACCATGGCCCTCTTCATCGTGGCGGCGAAGGCGTACCTCGCGTCGCCGTCCGAGAGGTTCTTCTTCCCCAACGAGAGGCGGCCGCGCTCGAGGGAGGAGCTGCAGGCCATGGCGGACAGGAACGGGTCGAGGATAATAACGGTGGAGTTCGACAGGCCGGACGTGGTCACGGACAACCTCTACTCCCAGCTGTGGAAGACGCGGTACGCACTCACCAGGAAGCTCAACGACTTCGACTACAACGTCCTGAAGGCCGCGCACGAGATGTACGACGACAGGCTGGCGATCGCCTTCGAGCTGGAGCGGGACGTGCTCTCCAAGACGCACAAGCACATGGGCCCGCCGGTCTGGGTCAAGGCGGCGGACTCGTTCCTGTCGAAATGGGGGGAGAACCCGCACGGCCCGCCGTTCATAGAGGACGGGTGCTGGGCGGTGATAGCGGAGAGGATGTACTTCACCGCGAAGGAGATGCTCGAGGAGGAGGCCGCCTTCTCCGGGATAGGCAGGGAGCTGGACCCGCACACGATGAGGGTCAGGGACCACGAGTCGTCCCTCAACGGAACCGACCCGTTCCTCCTCACGGAGCTCATGGACCCCGTGAACAGCTGGGAAGTGTGACCGTCACGCGAACGGCGCGTTGATCAGGACCATGCAGATGCCCAGCCCCAGCATGAGGAACAGGAGGTAGTTCATGAGCATGGTCTTCATCTCGAGGAGGTCCGCACGGAACCCGAGGAACATGAGCAGCCTCTTCATGATGAGCATCACCAGGAACGACACGGCGGTCGCGACCCCCCAGCCCCAGTCGTCGTTCAGCCCGCAGAGCAGGGCGCCGACCACGCCGACCAGCACCGCGAGGCCGGTGACGACGAACAGCACCTTCGTGCCGTAGATGTCCTTGAGGATGAACTCGCGCTCGTCGAACTCGGAGGGGGTGAACTGGTACTCCTCCTCCTTCTCCTCTATGATGCGCCGCCTCTTCTTTGCCATGCCCCACACATCCCCATTAACAATATAAACGTTTATCCGCGAGGGCCCGGCGGCGTCTGCGCGGGGGGATGGCAATATATATCAACGGCGAACGGAATCATGGTGGCATCCGCCCTCAGCGGGGGGCGCGACGGGGCTCCGGCCCATGGGTGACGGTGAGTGGCTATGGAATGGGTCGACGGGGTCTTGCTCATCGCCGCGTCCGGGGTGGGCGCGGTCTGCGGGATATTGGGCCAGAGCATCAAGGAATGGCTGTCCAGGCCGAGGATAAAGATAGGGACGTTCGTCGACAAGCCTGTGTCCACCGTGCACCTGCATTTCACGAACGTCGGGCGCAAGAGCACGGAAGGCCTTGAGATCAACATCGTTCACCATGGAGGTGGCCTTTTGATGGAGAACGGGAAGGTCATCCTCCACACGACGGACATGACGCTGCACCCGAAGACGATGTGGCTCGTCGTCTTCGGACACGTCGAGGGCAGTGCCCTGAAGATAAGGAAATCGGACTTCGGCAAGATCATAAAGTATTCCGACGACAGCGAAGACGGGTCGACGGAATGGTCCCTCCCCCTGCCGGCCAGGTTCCTGATCACCGCCTGCGCCAGGGACGCCAAGGCGGGCGTCAGGATGATGACCGTGGACAAGGACGGCATCCATTACGACAAGCAGAAAGGGATCCGGTACAGCCAGCTGGAGAGCGCCGCGCTCGACGACGGGAACGATGGCGGATGACGGGGTATGCGGGGCGGCCTGACGGGAAAGCGGCATGAACTGCCCCGCTGGAGCGTCCTGACTTGAAACAGAAGTCGGGAACGCCGCTTTTTTGTAGGATTTTCCCCGAATCTGTGCGTATTTAGGGGTGCGGCGAGTCCACTTTCGGTCGATTCGGTGACCCCCCAATCCGCCTTTTATACCTAAATGCTCGTGGAGATATCGGTGATATTGATGACAGAGGATACTTCGGGAAACGCCCCCTTTGATGAGGTTGCCTTGGAGGAAACAGGGCACGGGGGCGAGGGTTACGGCTTCGGGTATTTTGAGGCGGTGGACAGGGACGCCCTGTCGCTTTTGAGAGAAGACATCGGGCGACAGCTCGGCCTTGCATCGGACCGCCAGAACACGTTGTTACAGTCGGCTGGCATCCTTGTTGCTTTCGCATCCATCCTCCTCCTGCAGTTGCTAGCCATGGATCCTGACCTGAGCGGGTACGGGATGCTTTTCACCGCTTCGATGGGTGCTGGGCTTATATGTTGCATCGCTGGAATCCTTGTGATCCTTCGTTCAAGCGGGTTCGCGCTATCGACAGGGATGGTGGCAAGAGAAGCAATAGACCACTACAACAGAAAAGAAACAGACGGCTTTGAAGCCAAGATGGTAATGGGGATAGGCGAGGCGTACGAAACAGTCTATGTGAACAACACCCGTCTTATCGGAACCATAAGATACATGGTAGTGCTATTGCTAATTGGAGTGCTGACAATGTTCACGGGGTGGTATCTATGAAGATGTTCGATAGGTTCAAACACAAGAGAAACGAGTCGCTGCAGTATGCGGACGGTTTAGGCGGATATCCCTTCTGGCAGGGGGGTAAGCCCAAAACGATAAGGCTTCCAGGGCGCAACGAGGACGGGACTCCTAGGGTGAAGTGAAAACAACATACAGGTTGCGCAGGCGGCCGCCCTTAGAAAAAACAGTACGCCCCCAACAACAAGGCTTCCAGGGTACGGCGAATACGGGATGCCTGATGCCCACGAAGCACGGGGAGGGAATACGCCGATTGAACGCCCCCGCCCCCCGCAGGGCGATGTTTTTCTGTTGCCCCGCCCACAGCGGCAGGCCGCCCTACGAATCAAGGGAAAAACCGATGATTTTATCAAAAACATGCAGGTTTCAGGGTCAATCCGGGCCCACTTTCGGTCAATTCGGTGACCCCCCAATTTGCCTTATATACCGAAAGCAACTTGATGAACATGGTGAGAACCAATGGCAGCAAAGACCCTAGAGGACATACCAGGAGTAGGACCAGCCATAGCAGAGAAACTCCGTGAAGGTGGGTACAATGAGTTGATGACCATCGCTGTCGCTTCGCCGAAGGACCTCGCAGAGACCTGCGAGATCGGCGAGAAGAAGGCGTTGGACATAATAGAGGGCGCGAAACTATGCGCCGACATAGGCGGATTCGAGACGGGGGACAGCATCCTGGAGCGCCGCAAGACGGTGGCCAAGCTCACGACCGGGTCGAAGGCTTTCGACGAGCTGATGAACGGGGGGCTGGAGAGCCAGTCCATCGTGGAGTTCTTCGGCGAGTTCGGGAGCTGCAAGACCCAGGTCTGCTTCCAGCTCGCGGTCAACGCCACGCTCCCCGAGGACAAGGGGGGGCTGGACTCCGACGTCATCATAATCGACACCGAGAACACGTTCAGGCCGGAGAGGATAATCCAGATGTCGAACTACCTCGGCGTGGACCCGGAGGACGTGCTGAGGAGGATACACGTGGCGCGGGCGTTCAACTCCCAGCACCAGATCCTCCTCGTGGACAAGGCGCTCGAGCTGGCGCAGCAGAAGAAGGTGAGGCTCATGATAGTCGACTCCCTGACGTCGCACTTCAGGGCGGAGTACCTCGGGAGGGGGGCGCTGGCAGAGAGGCAGCAGATCCTCAACCGCCACATGCACGACCTCCTCAACTTCGCGACCCTGAACAACGCCGTGATAGCGGTCACGAACCAGGTGGCCGCCAAGCCGGACGCGTTCTTCGGCGACCCGACGAGGCCGATCGGGGGGCACATAGTGGGCCACACGGCGACGTTCCGCATATACCTCCGGAAGGGGAAGGCGGGGAAGAGGATCGCCAGGCTCATAGACTCCCCCAACCTGCCGGAGGGGGAGGCCGTGTTCACTGTGACCGAAGACGGTATTAAGGACTGAAACCTAAAGGGTCCCATGGACCCTGTTTTCTTCTTCGAGCTGTCCGGCGAGTCCAGGGACATGCCGGCGGCCGAGGCGAGGAGGTGCATGGGGGCCGAGTGCCCCCGCCACACCGTCACAGGGGAGGGGCCGGGATATCTGACCGCCTCCTTCCCCGAGGGATGCCTCGAGGGGATCGGGGGCCGGATCTCCCTCACCCGCTCGATCGGGCGGTACCTCGGGGCGTACGACCCGTGGGACCTCGGGGGGCTCTCCGGCGCGCCCCTGCCAGAGGGCACGTTCGCCATCAGGGCCAAGAGGTTCGAGGGGATGATGAGGGACGTGGACTCCCAGAAGCTGATAAGGGAGGCGGGGGGCATCCTCTCCAAGAGCAACGACGTGGACCTCCGCGACCCCGACATCGTAGTCAGGATGCAGCTCTGCGACAAGGCGCACCTCTACATAGAGGACAGGGTGGTCGACAGGGGCGTCATGGAGAAAAGGAAGGTCGGGGAGCGCCCGTTCTTCTCCCCCATCTCCCTCCACCCGAGATACGCCAGGGCACTCGTCAACCTGACAGGCGCGAGGAGGGGGGACATCGTGCTCGACCCCTTCTGCGGGACCGGCGGGATACTAATCGAGGCCGCCGAGATGGGGATGAGGGCCGTCGCGTCGGACTTCGACGGGGAGATGGTCGCCGGGTGCAGGGAGAACATGGCCTTCTACGGCCTCCGCCTGCACGATTACGAGACGGTAGACATAGATGGCGTCCCCGATAGGTTCTCGGGCATAGACGTTGTCGCCACGGACCCCCCCTACGGCAGGTCCACGAGGACCGGCGGCGAGGACGTGACACAGATTCATAAACGGGCGATGGCCTCCATCCCGGAGGCGCTCAGGCAAGGGGGCAGGGCTGGCATCGTCCTCCCCTACGAGGCAAGGCCCGACACTATGGAGCTGGACTGCTCCTTCAGGCAGCACGTCCACGGGTCGCTCTCCCGCCACTACCACATATTCAGGAAACCAGGACATTAACTATTTCAACCCCCACCATATCCCATCGGCGTGAACAGATTCCTACGCCTGTTCCGGTTCGGGAACGGCATCATGGGCATCATCGGGGTCCTCGTCGGAGCCTTCATCGCCGCAGGGTTCGACATCGGGGGCCACGCCCAGGGCCTGGCGGTCGCATGCGGGGTGATCGTCGCCTTCATCGCCGGCGGCAACTCCCTGAACGACTACACAGACCGGGAGATAGACAAGGCCGCCCACCCGGAGAGGCCCCTCCCCAGAGGGGAGATCGCCCCCCGCACCGCGCTCGCCCTCGGGATATCGGGGCTCGCGGTCGCGCTCCTGCTGTCTTTGGCCATGGGATCGGTCGTGGCGACTGGGATCGTCGCCGCCGCCGCCGCGCTGATGGCGTCGTACGAGCTGGCCCTCAAGAAGATGGGTTTCGTGGGCAACGTCACGATAGCCGCCCTGACGGGCATGATCTTCCTTTTCGGGGGGGCGGCCGTGGGCAACGCCGAGGGCGGCCTCGTCGTCGCGGCGATGGCGGCGCTGGTCAGCGTCGGCAGGGAGATCGCGAAGGACATCCAGGACATGGAGTCGGACGAGGGCAGGAACACGCTGCCGATGGCCATAGGCAGGCGCAACGCGTCTGCGGTCGCCGCCGCGTTCTTCGTGTCCGGCACGGCCCTGAGCGTGTGGCCGTTCATCGAGCAGACTTTCGGCCCCCTTTACTGCGCAGTGTTCGCCGCTGATGCAATCTTTATTTATAGTGCGTTCATCATTTTCCGCAGAGCGGACGTCTCGCAGAAGATGGCGAAGATAGCGATGTTCGTCGCGTTGATCGCGTTCGTGTTGGGTGTAATAAGATGGGCGTGAAGGAGTATCTCATAGAGAGGATGACACAGGGGGCCATACACATGGCGCTCCTGGACCCGGACAAGCAGGGCGCCGAGGAGGCGGGCGTCATCGCGAGGAGGATGAAGGAGGCCGGGACGGACGCGGTTATGATAGGCGGCTCCACCGGCGTGACCTCCGAGAACCTGGGCGAAACAGCCAGATCCATAAGGGAGGCGTCCGGCCTGCCCACGATACATTTCCCCGGGAACCCCGCCGCCCTCTCCGAGGACGTGGACGCGATATTCTTCATGAGCATGGTCAACAGCACCATGCCGTTCTGGATAATAGAGGCCCAGGCCAGCGCCGCCGAGCGGATCAAAGGGCTCGGGGTGGAGACCATCTCCCTTGGGTACATCGTCGTGGAGCCGGGGATGACGGTCGGACAGGTTGGGAAGGCCGACACGGTGAAACACGGCGAGACGAGCCGTGCCGTGGGGTACGCCCTGGCATGCGAGATGCTCGGCATGGACCTCGTCTACCTGGAGGCGGGGAGCGGCGCCGACAGGCCGGTGCCCCCAGATATGATATCCGCCGTCAAGAAAGCGGTCTCGATACCGCTCATAGTGGGCGGGGGGATAAGGACCCCCGAGGCCGCGAGGGCGGCGAGGCTGGCGGGAGCCGACGCGATCGTGACCGGGACTTTCGTGGAGAGGTGCTCCGACGACACCATGCTCAGGTCCGTCGTCGAGGCCTCGAAGAGGGGGTGAGGCGATGCCCGGCACCCCCGCGTACCGTGTCCCCGTGTCGCCCAGGGCCCCCATGTGGCTCACCCCAGAGGAAAGGTCGGCGAACATAACCAAGGAGCTGAAGATAGCCGCCAGGAGGTTCCTCTGCCCCGAGTGCGGCAACGAGTTCAGCCTCTTCCAGTCCAGGGCCATAGCCTGCAAGTACTGTTCCAAGGCGAACCAGAACTGCCCGAACGTGCGTTGCCCCCACTGCGACTCGGAATTCCCGATACAGGGGTTCATAGTCCCCGACAAGGAGGACAGGGTCCACATGAACAAGTACGCCGACACCGTCTTCAACAACTTCGACGACACCTACAACAGGAGATGACTCAGAGCTCCAGGACCTTCAGCCCGGATGCCCCTTCCTTCCTCACGGCGCCATCGCCGACCAGCTCGACCAGCACCACCTCCAGCACGAGCCATGCTATCACGCCCGTCCTGAGGCAGCCTGTGACCGACCTCCCCTCCCTCCCGGCTGATCCGTGCATGTGCATCATGGGGTTGCCGTCCTCGTCCGGGAACACCGTGCCGGACGCGGTGAGCTCGTGTGGGGCGTCCAGCGTGGCTATGATTGGGACGATCCCATCGTCGTAAGGCATCTCGGGACCAACGGTCATGCGCGAGCCCTCGCCTATCCCCCCGACCGCTGTGATAATAGCGTTCCTTATCCCGTTCTCACGGGAGAACCTCTCGACGACCTCATGGAGAACCTCGCCGGTCTCAAGCCTGAGCACGAAGACCCTGCCCTTCTCCATCTCGAGGGATCTCATGGCGGGTCAACGGTACTTGCTGTATTTATCCATTAGTCTGCCGATCCTGTCGAACTCTTCCTTGGTGAGGTCGCCTGACTCCAGGAACGTCTTTGCGAACTCCTTGGCCTCCCTGGTGGACGTCCTGGAACCCTTCGCTATAATGGTGGCCAGGAAGGACGACGCCTTGGCGGGATCCATGGCGGACGCGGACAGCACCTCGTTCATGTCGTACTTGAATGGCGCGAGCTTCTGGGTGTTCAGCATGGACTGCCTTTTGCTCCCCGTCTTAGGCTTGGGCTTGGGCTTCCTGCCGCCAGGCTTGTCGCCTGGCTTGCTCTGCGCAGGGGCCCTCTTAGCTGTTCCTTCTTTTGCGTCCGGCAATATGATTACTCCGAAACACCTGACCTCGTTATGTTATTTAATAGTCTTGGGTCGAGTGCTGCCATTTTGGAACGTCACTGCCCGTTGACTGCATGACGCCTGGTTCTGATGGGGGTGTGCTGTACTGTGTCAGCATCCTTCTCGACAGTGAGATGAAGAATAAGAGAAAGCCCGATCGCCCTGCTTGCCCTCATTGGTTCCCTATGCCATGGGATTAGGGATTGGATGTCGCTTTGAACGGTGCATCAATAAATACGCCCCCGCCCATGAAGGGGCGATGCCTGAGAGCGCGGATGCCCCCATAGATGGAAACGTCGGCCTGACGGGGAGGTATGTCAGCAGGCCGCTCTATGCGAGCTATGCGGCCATGCTGATCCTTTCCATAATCGTCCTGGCGGCCGGTGCGTACACTGGGAGCCTCCTGGAGGTGTTCGTCGCCGTGCCTGTGATCGTCATACTCGCCGATGCCCTGTTCATCGACAGGGAGACCGTGCACATACCGCCGCTCATGGTCTTCCTATCCGTCGGGCTGATGGCCCTGATAGTGGCCGGCAGGTCCCTCGGCGACGTGGGGCCGCTGAGAGTAGCGGTGGACTGCCTCCTCGGAGCCGTCATGGGACTCGGCGGGCTGGTCGCGGTTTATTCGTTCGCGGCTGTGACGCCGGCATCCGGCAGGGGCAGGCCGGCGGTGGTCGCCCTCGCCTCCATGTCCGCCGCGATCTCCCTGTTCACGGCGATGCTGGCCCTGCAGCACTACCTCGGGCTGGCGCTCGGGATGCCTGCCAGGACGCTGGGCGAGACGATGGACCAGCTCCTCCTCGTGGCGTCCGGGGCCGCGTCGGTGGTCCTGCTGTTCTACATCGGCAGGGGCTCGGCGCCGGTGAGGCGTGCGGCGGAGAGGTACCTGGCCGCCAACGCCGCCACGCTGGGCATAGAGGAGTACGAGGCGATGGAGATAGAGGGGGCGATCAAGAGCGGCGAGGGCGAGAGGGTGGAGTACAAGTCCACGTTGAGGACGAACCTCGCCACCGGGGAGAGGGACGCGAGGATGGAGAGGGCCGTGCTGAAGACGCTGGTGGCGTTCCTGAACGGCAGGGGAGGGACCCTCCTCATCGGGGTCGCGGACGACGGGACGGTCGTAGGGATCGACGAGCACAGCTTCGACAGCCGGGACAGGCTCAACCTCCACCTGACGAACCTGATCGCGAGCCAGATCGGGAACGAGTTCCTGCCATTCATCTCGTTCAGGCTGTCGGACTACGAGGGGAAGGGCGTGATGAGGGTCGTCTGCAGGAGGAGCGGCGGCCCGGTGTTCCTGAAGGACGGGAAACAGGAGGCGTTCTTCGTGAGGTCAGGCCCGTCCAGCGTAGAGCTCCAAGGCATGGACATCCTGAGCTATGTGGACAACCGCTTCAAAAAGAGAGGGAAAAGGAAGTCGTTTGGGGGGTGAGGTCACCCCTTCTTTTCCGCCTTTATCTGGTCGCTCAGCTTCTTGGCGGTCCTGGATATCCATATCGTCATTATGACTGCCAGCACAGTGACCAGGATGGCGTATATGAGCAATGCCCACAGCCCGCTGTTCTCGCCGAAGACCTGTTTCACCGCCTCTTTGATCGTCTCGTTCCAGGCAAGGGCCGCCACGAGGCCGAACGCCGCCGTTATGAGCGCCGAGAACGTCGTGACGAACTGGAGTTTCGTTTCTGTATCCATATATGTTCCACCTCTCTAAGGAGATTGTACCTATATGTAATACAAAATACTTAATTGATGACCCTCGCCGTGCCACGACCCCTGCGAAGGGAGAGTTATATATAGCAAGAGGTTGACTCATCTCGCGAGGGCGCGACCCTCGGATAGAAGCGATACACAGGTGCGAAGACAATAAAGGAACTACTGCGGAGTAAAAAGACAAAGATCAGATTTTTCCTATCAGGTCGGGCCTGCAAGGGCGTCGCGGCCACGGCCTGGAGGGGAGTTACTTCGAGTTGCATCGCTTGCGAGAAGATTTAGAGGGGCGACGATGACATGCCATATTGAGATATCACCCGAGTACTGCCGGTTAATTTTCACCGGGAGGCCTCTCCAGATAGAAAAGCGGGGGCTGTGATGTTCCGCCAGTGGTCGGAGGCCCGGAGGGTGAGGAGGCTAGCGATGGCCGGCGACCCGGACTCGCAGTACGAGATGGGTCTCATGTGCTTCTTCGGGGACACCGTGCCCGAGGACCGGCGGGAGGCGGCGGGGTGGTACAGGCTCGCCGCCGAGCAGGGGCACACGAAAGCCCAGAACAACCTGGGCTATTCCCTCTCCAATGGATATGGCGTGGCGCAGGACCGCACAGAGGCGGCGGGGTGGTTCAGGAAGGCCGCCGAGCGAGGGGACATGTACGCCCGGCACAACATGGGCTGGGCCTGCTCCGAGTGGGGGGGCGTGACGCGGGACTATGCGGAGGCCGCGAGGTGGTACAGGCTCTCTGCGGAACAGGGGTTCGAAAAGTCGCAACGCGCCCTGGGCGCGATGCTCCTCGAGGGGAGGGGGGTGGCGCAGGACTATGCGGAGGCCGCCGAATGGTTCAGGAAGGCCGCCGAGCGAGGGGACAGAAAGGCACAGTGCGACCTGGGCGTGATGCACCTGGAAGGGAGGGGGGTGGCACAGGACGACGCCGAGGCGTGGAAATGGCTCGCGGCGGCGGCCGCGCAGGGGGTGGGCGCCGCACAGCACCGCCTGAGCCAGATGTACAAGGGCGGTAGGG